>JANOXT010000036.1:0-6360 GCA_031418555.1 Lysobacterales bacterium
AAGAAGCTGCAGAGCATTGTGTTTCCGGGCATCCAGGGCGGCCCGCTGATGCACGTGATCGCGGCCAAGGCGGTTGCGTTCAAGGAAGCGCTGGAGCCCGAGTTCAAAACCTATCAGCAGCAGGTGGTGAAGAACGCGCAGGCGATGGCCAACACCATCATCGCGCGCGGCTATAAGATCGTCTCTGGCGGCACCGAAAATCATCTGATGCTGGTCGACATGATCGGTAAAAGCATCACCGGCAAAGCCGCCGAAGAAGCGCTGGGACGCGCCCATATCACCGTCAACAAAAACGCGGTGCCCAACGATCCGCAAAAACCCTTTGTGACCTCCGGCCTGCGTCTGGGCACACCCGCCATCACCACCCGCGGCTATCTGGAACCCGACTGCGTCGCACTGGCGCACTGGATCTGCGACGTGCTGGATAACCCGACCGATGAGAACGTCATCGCGGGCGTGCGCGACAATGTGACCAAACAGTGCCGCCAGTTTCCGGTCTACGGCTGATTGCAAAGAGTCCGTAGGGTGGGCGTTATGCCCACCACTATGGCCAACAGACATCGCGACATCGAAAGGAAAATGGTGGGCATAAAGCCCACCCTACGCCAGCCAGCATGCATTGCCCCTTCTGCCAGCACGACAATACCCGGGTGATCGATTCGCGCGTCAGCGAAGACGGCGCCACGATCCGTCGCCGCCGCGAGTGCGAAGCCTGCGGCGAGCGGTTCAGCACGCTGGAAACGGTCGAGCTGAAATTGCCGGCGATCATCAAGTCCGACGGTCGCCGCGAGCACTTCGACGCGCGCAAGCTGCGCCACAGCTTCGACCGCGCACTCCACAAGCGCCCGGTGTCCGAAGAGCAGATCGAATCCGCAGTGCGCGCGGTGGTACACCAACTGCGGATGACCACCGAACGCGAGCTGGCATCGCGCCGCGTCGGCGAATTCGTGATGGCGGAGCTGCGCAGGCTCGACCACGTGGCATTCGTACGCTTCGCATCCGTCTACCGTTCGTTCGAAGATGTGGCCGACTTCCGCGAAGAGCTCGATCGCCTTGAGCGCGATTTGCCCGGCGAAGGTCAGCTGCCTTTGCTTGGCGGCGAAGTCCTGCGCTTCGACAAAGACAAGAAAAAGAGTTGAGCACAATAGCCATGCCAGCCGTGTTCACCGCGACCGATCACGCGATGATGACGCGCGCGCTGCGTCTGGCTGAGCGCGGTGCCTACACCACCAAACCCAATCCGATGGTCGGCTGCGTCATCGCCAACGGGGACGAGGTAATTGCGGAAGGCTGGCATGCGATTGCCGGCGGCCCGCACGCTGAAATCGTCGCGCTGCAGGCGGCCGGCGAACGCGCGCGCGGCGCCACCGCGTACGTGACCCTCGAACCCTGCGCGCACACTGGCAAGACTGGCCCGTGCGTCGATGCCTTGATCGCCGCCGGCGTCGGCCGGGTGATCGCGGCGATGCGCGACCCGTTTCCGCAGGTCGACGGCGCCGGTTTCGACGCGCTGCGTGCGGCCGGTATCGCGGTCGAACACGGTCTCATGGCCGCGTCGGCGCGACAGCTGAATCATGGATTTCTGTCCCGCATCGAACGCAAGCGGCCTTGGGTGCGGGTGAAGCTGGCGACCAGCCTCGACGGACGCACTGCGCTGGCCAACGGCGATTCGAAATGGATCAGCGGCGAAGCCTCGCGCCGCGACGTGATGCACTGGCGCGCACGCGCCGGCGCATTGCTCACCGGCGCGGGTACGGTGCTTGTCGACGATCCGCAGCTCACGGTACGTTTCGACGAAGACATCGCATTCGTGCCGCCGCTGCGCGTGGTGCTCGATCCGGGCCTCGCTACGGTCGCGCGCGGGCGCATTCGCGAAGGCGATGCGCCGACGCTGTATTTCCATGCACCCGATGCCAAGCCGCCGCGCGACTTCCTTGCCGCGCACATGTCGGTGGCGATGCGCGATGGCCAGCTTGATTTGAACGCCGTTCTGCATGCGCTGGCCCAGCGCCAGATCAACGAGGTACAGGTCGAAGCCGGCGCCACATTGGCGGGTGCGCTGCTGCGCGCGGACCTGGTCGACGAAGTGCTGCTGTACATCGCGCCGGTGCTGCTGGGCGCCGATGCGCGCCCGCTGTTCGACGGGCTGCATATCGATGAGATGTCGCAGCGCCTGCGCCTGCAGATCGTTGAGACACGTCGATTAGGTGACGACTTGCGTTTATTGCTGCGGCCGGAGTCAGCGCTTTGACTGAGAGCCTGTTCAAAATCTTGGCAATCCGCGATTGAAAACGACTTGCGAACACTCGATCGCCGGTAGAGCGGCCTTCAGGCCGCTGTATTGAAGACTTCGGCGGCCTCCAGCGGCCTGAAGGCCGCTCTACCGATGTGCTTGCCAGAGATATTGAACAACCTCTGTGATGCTTTGAACAACGTATTTTGAGAATATTTTGATCCAACACGGTGGAACTGCTGCATGTTTACAGGATTGATCGAAGGCGTCGGCTATGTGGCCGTACTCGAACCGCGCGGCGGCGACATGCGCCTGCGCATCGCTGCCGGCACCCTGCCGTTCGACAGTATCTCGCTGGGCGAAAGTATCGCGGTCAGCGGTGTGTGTCTGACCGTGATCGAGTCCGATGCGTCGTCGTTTGCTGCGGATGCGTCCAGCGAAACGCTCGCGCTGACCACGCTGGGCACGATGGCGGTGGGACACGCGGTAAATCTTGAGCGCGCGATGCGCCCGACCGACCGTCTTGGCGGCCATCTGGTCAGCGGTCATGTCGATGGCGTGGGCCGTGTGCTGTCGATCCACGACGACGCGCGTGCCCAGCGCTGGCGATTCGCAGCGCCGCCCGCGCTGTCGAAATATATCGCGACCAAGGGCTCGATCTGCGTCGACGGCGTCAGCCTCACCGTCAACGCGGTCGACGATGCAGGTTTCGAGGTCGCGCTGATTCCGCACACCGTATCGCACACCGCGTTTTCGTCGACGCACATCGGCGATCCGGTGAATCTTGAAGTCGATCTGGTCGCGCGCTACGTCGAGCGGCTGCTGTCAGCGAGAGACATCCGATGAGTTTCGCAACGATTCCGGAATTGCTCGAAGAAATCCGCGCCGGGCGGATGGTGGTGATCGTCGACGACGAGGACCGCGAGAACGAAGGCGACCTGATCATGGCCGCCGAGCTGGTACGCCCGCAGGACATCAATTTCATGGTCACGCATGCGCGCGGACTGGTGTGCCTGTCGCTGATCCGCGAGCGCTGCCGCCAGCTGGGTCTGCCGCCGATGGTGCGCGACAACACGTCGTCGCACGGCACCAATTTTACCGTGAGCATCGAAGCGGCAGAGGGCGTGACCACCGGCATCAGCGCCTATGATCGCGCGCACACCGTCCGCACTGCGGTGCGGCCCGATGCGAAGCCGCAGGATCTGTCGCAGCCCGGGCACATCTTTCCACTGATGGCGCAGCCCGGCGGCGTGCTCAACCGCGCCGGCCACACTGAGGCCGCCAGTGACCTCGCCCTGCTGGCGGGCTTTGAGCCGGCTGGCGTGCTGGTGGAAATTCTCAACACCGACGGCAGCATGGCGCGCAGGCCGCAGCTGGAAGTGTTCGCTCGCGAACATGGCCTGAAGATCGGCTCGATCGAAGACCTGATCCGCTATCGCCTGAACAACGAACACACGATCGAACGGCTTGATGTACGCGAGATCCAGACCGATCACGGCGCGTTTCATCTACACACCTACCGCGATCAGGTCAGCCGCTGTCTGCACTACGCGCTGCTGCGCGGCGATGCCGACGCAACTGTACCGACTCTGGTGCGCGTGCACATGCAGAACCCGCTGGCCGATGCGCTGCACTGGCAGCGCACCGATTTCGGCCCGGCGGTGGGCGACGTGCTGGCGATGATCGTCCGCGAAGGCCGCGGTGCGCTGGTGGTGCTGGGCGAGACGCAGGCCGCCGAGGCGCTGTTGGCGCGTATCCGCGAACAGTCCGAGCCCGTCGCCCGTGGCGGCATGGCCGAATGGCGCCGCAACGGTGCCGGTTCGCAGATCCTGGCCGATCTGGGTCTGGGCAAGCTGCGGGTGCTGGGCACGCCGCGCAAACAGGTGGGCTTGGCCGGCTTCGGGCTTGAAGTGGTGGAGTACGTGGGGCTGTAAATCAGCTGTCATCCCGAACCCGGCAAAGCCGGGGAGGGGCTTGCTTTGATTTACCGGAAAGAGCCGGTGCGCCGAGGCGCAGCCTATAATGCCCGGCCCAGTCCCGAGCAATCCGCATGCCTCATTTCGAAGGCGACCTGCGCGCCCCCGACGGCGCGCGTTTCGCGATCATCGCCAGCCGCTGGAATCCGCGCATCACCGAACAACTGGTTGCCGGCGCCCGTCAGGCGTTTGTCGCCCACGGCGTTGCCGACGATGCGGTGGACGTGATCCGCGTGCCCGGTGCCTGGGAACTGCCCGCGACCGCTGCGCGTCTCGCCTCCAGCGGCGGCCACGCTGCGATCATCGCGCTGGGCTGCGTGATCCGCGGCGACACGCGCCACTACGAACAGGTTGCCGACGGCTGTTCCAATGGTCTGATGCGGATCGCGCTGGACTACGCGCTGCCGGTCGTCAACGGCGTGCTGGCGGTGGATCAATACGAACACGCTGCTGAGCGTGCCGGCGGCAGTCACGGCAATAAGGGCGAAGAGACGGCACTGGTCGCCATCGAAATGGCCAACCTGATGGCCAAGCTGCCATGAAAAAACCCTATTACCGGCGTACCGATGGCGTCGACCCCGTACTGCGTACCCGCGCGCGCCGGCGCGCGCTGCAGGCCGTGTACGCGTGGCAGATGTCGGGCGCAGACGCGCGCGATATCGTCAGCCAGTTTGCGCACGAACAGATCCGCGAAGTCGCCGATCTTCCGTACTTTCAGGAACTCGTTCACGGCGTCGATGCGCACTGCGCCGAACTGGACGCCGCGCTGGCGCCGTTTCTGGACCGCACGATGGAAGAAGTCGACCCGATCGAACGCGCCGCGCTGCGCATCGCCGCCTACGAACTGCAGCACCGCATCGACGTGCCCTATCGGGTGGTGCTGAACGAAGCGGTGGAGTCGGTGAAACGCTTCGGCTCCGAACACGGCCACACCTACGTGAATGGTGTGCTCGACCACGCTGCGGTTGCGCTGCGTGCGATCGAAGTGCAGACAGCCCGCGGAAAATAAGCCGCTCCCTTTCCACCTCTCCCGCAGGCGGGAGAGGTCGCCGCGCAAAGCGAGGCGGGTGAGGGGGTTGTTTGCGCCGGGCGGGACTTGCTCCGGTCCGCTTGATTCTTTATTCGCAGTCGAGGCTTCTTGAAGGACGCCCTTTTGGAATTCGACCTCATCGCTCGCATCCGCCAGCGTGCCGCCATCCGCAGCGACGTGATCCTCGGCATTGGCGACGATGCGGCGCTGCTCTGCGTGCCGCCCGGTAAACAGCTGGTCGTTGCGATGGACACGCTGAATGCCGGCGTGCATTTCCCTGCAGACACCGCGCCTGCCGACATCGGCTGGAAAGCGCTGGCGGTGAATCTTTCCGATCTTGCCGCAATGGCCGCGTCGCCCGCGTGGTGCACGCTGTCGCTGTCGTTGCCGCAGCCCGATGCGGCGTGGCTGGATGGTTTTCTCGATGGCTTCCTCGCACTTGCCGCGCAGCACGATGTGGCGCTGGTTGGCGGGGACACCACGCGCGGGCCGCTGTCGATCTGTGTGACCGCGCATGGGCTGGTTGATCCGCGCGGCGCGCTGCTGCGCAGCGGCGCACGCATCGGCGACGACGTGTGGGTGACCGGGACGCTGGGCGATGCTGCGGGCGCGCTGCGGCAATGGCAGGCAGATGGACCCGCCGATGCGGCGCTGCGCAGGCGCCTGGACCGGCCGATGCCGCGCGTCGAAGCAGGCCTGCGGCTTGCCGGCATCGCGCATGCCTGCATCGATATTTCCGATGGATTGCTTGCTGATCTCGGCCATGTCTGCCGCGCCAGCCGCGTTGGTGCGCAGATCGATGTGGATGCACTGCCGGCGTCCGAAGCGCTGCTTCAAACATTCGATATCGAAACGCGACGCGAGCTGCAGACCGCCGGCGGCGATGATTACGAACTGTGTTTCACTGCGCCCAAAACTGCGCGGCTTGCGGTGCAAGACGCGATGCGCGCCAGTGATATGCCGGTAACGCGGCTCGGTCGCATCACCGGCGATGCGGGCAAGCTTGTGTTGCGCGATGGCGATGGCATCGAGTGGCTTCCGCCGCGCGCGGGGTATGTGCATTTCGAGGGCTGATGCGCAGAGATAAACATCATGTCCCGGTAGAGCGGCCTTCAGGCCGC
>JANOXT010000037.1:0-1595 GCA_031418555.1 Lysobacterales bacterium
CTGTTCGTACAGCGGTTTGACCTGGCCCCAGAGGCGGTCGGTTTCGGCGGCGATTTCGGCCGGGCTCATGTCGTAACCCGAGCGCCACATCTCGCCGGTGTCGGCGAAACCCATGCCCTTCGCGCCTTCGTTGACCAGTTCGGCGAAGCGCACGTAATCCTTGCGCATGGGCTGCGAAATCGTATGCCAGCCCTGCCAGGCATCGAGCTGCGCCTGGTAATCGCGGTTGCTTGCGAGCACTTCGCTGAGTTCGCCCAGATCGCGACATTGCTGCTTGTCGCCTTCGCCGATGCAGTACTTGCCCGCGCCATAATCGCCTTCCATCTTGGTGGCGATCCTGGTCAGTTCTTCGAGTTTCTTCGCGTCGTCCGGCGGCGGCATCGCGGTCGATAGTTTCAGCAGCAGGATCGTCCGCGCGCTCTGCGGCGACATCTTCTGGCCTTCGAACGGTTTAGCCGCCTTGATCCAGGTATTGAGCAGGGTGAGATAGCGTTCGTTGGCCTTCGCAGCCACGGCCTGGGTATCGTCGGTGATGTAGGTGGACGACAGCCACTGCGCTGCGGTCAGGTCGGGGTAGACCGCCTTATATTCCTGATTGACGCGGGCGACGAACGCATCGGCATCCGCGTCGGTGTTCGCCGGTGCGCCGGCATCGTCGGTCGCGGCGGCATTCGATGGGTCTTTCTTGCAAGCCGACAGAGACAGCAGGCCGGCGCCGATGGCGAGGGCCAGAAGGGTGGTGCGAAGGTTCACGTCAAATCTCCAGTGGCCGGGTGGCTCTGGAGCCCGAGGCTAGAGCCCCGGGACGGGTAGCGCAAGCTGTCTGGCTCGTGGCAAGCCGTGCAGGTGCGGCAGGGCATGCAAAAACGCCGCCGCGTCTTCGGCATCGCGCTCGAACCAGGCCTGGGCCGAGCCCAGCCGGAAGCTGTAACCCCAGGCATCCATATCGGCGAATGCGCGCGCGATCCCAAAGCCGGGCAGCGCATCGGCCAGCAGCAATTGCAGATAGCAGGTCGCGTCTTCTTCGAACTGCGATTCGCTGGCGTCGGTATGCACGCGTGCACGCAGTTCCGGTGGAATCACGATCAGATGGCAGGCTTCGTGCAGCAGCGAATGCACCGGCGTATCGCGACGCGCGCACACGGTGCTGCCGATCACGCCGGCTTCGCATCCGCCCCAGAAACTACCTGGGATGGGGCCGCCGTCATCGATCAATTCGAAACGCAGGTCGTACTGCGCGAGCAGCGCGATCGCCTGTGTGATGTCGATCTCGCCGAGGGTGAGGACATCGGGTTCTGTGGGGGCGGCGGTTTTCAACAGCTGAAGGCTGGTCAAGCCGCGATCGAATTCATGTACATCGCTATGTCGTTTAGGTGCGGCGAAAATATCGCGGCTGAAGCCGCTCCTACAAAAAGCGGGTCAGGTCGGCGACGGGCGGCCGTCGGGCAGCGAGACCGAGATATCGAGCACGTCGTGGTCGCCGTCCTTCGCCATTTCCACTTTGACCGCGTCCACATCCACGCTCACATACTTGCGGATCACTTCCAGCAGTTCGCGCTGCAGCATCGGCAGGTAGTCCGGCGCACCGCGGCTGC
>JANOXT010000038.1:0-5000 GCA_031418555.1 Lysobacterales bacterium
GATCAGATGCGCGGCGACCGAACCGTGCACGCGGTCGTGAGGATCGTCCCGGCCGGTCAGTTCGCCGATCGTTCTTTTTCGCGACAGGCCGGCCAGTATCGGCACGCCAAGGTCGGTAAAACGTTCGAGCCGCGCGAGCAGCGCCAGATTGTGCGCGGTGGTCTTGCCGAACCCGAAACCGGGATCGACCACGATTCTTTTTTTCGGAATGCCGGACATCTCCGCAGCGAAGATGCGCTCAGCGAGAAAACGATGCACGTCGGCGACGACATCGTCGTAATCGGGCGCCGTCTGCATCGAACCCGGTGCGCCCAACATATGCATCAGCACCACCGGCACGCCGAGTTCCGCCGCCGCATCCAGTGCGCCTTCACGGCGCAGCGCAGACACATCGTTGATCATTCCGGCACCGGCGTCGACCGCAGCGCGCATCACCTCGGGCTTGGAAGTATCGATACTGATCGGCAGGGCTGTTTCTTTCGCAAGACGCTGGATGACTGGAATCACCCGGCGCAGCTCTTCCTCAAGCGACACATCTTCCGCGCCCGGGCGCGTGGACTCGCCGCCGATATCGAGAACATCCGCGCCCTCCTCCGCCAGCCGCAGCGCATGTGCGACCGCTGCATCGACGGTGGCATGTTCGCCGCCATCCGAGAACGAGTCGGGCGTGACGTTGACGATGCCCAGAATGCGCGGGCGGTCGAGCACAAGAATCCGCCCTGCGCAGTCGAGTTGAGGCGATAGATCGAACATCGAAATTCCGGACATGAAAAAGGCCAGAGAAACTCTGGCCTTTTTCGCTTTGCGAGGCAAGCGCGGCGCATGCCGCGAATGCAGCGATCAAGTCTGCGCAGCAGGCCCGCCGATCATCGATGCAGGCGGACGCGCATCGTCCTTGGGCGGATTGCGATCCCAGCCCATCGGCGGCGGCGGCTCGCGTCCTTCCATGATCGCGTCGATCTGCGGCGCATCGATGGTTTCATACTGCAGCAGCAGCTTGGCCATGGTGTGCAGTTTGTCGATGTTGTCGGTCAGGAGCCTTCTGGTCCGGTTGTGCGCATTGTCGAGAATGCTGCGCACGACTTCATCGATCCTGCGCGCGGTGTCGTCCGAGACGTTCTTGTGCTGGGTCACCGAACGGCCGAGGAAAACTTCATCCTCTTCTTCGCCATAGGCGATCGGGCCGAGCTCTTCGGACAGGCCCCATTTGGTGACCATATTGCGGGCCATCTTGGTCGCACGCTCGATATCGTTGGAGGCGCCGGTGGTGACCTTGTCAGCGCCAAAGATCAGCTCTTCGGCCACGCGCCCGCCGTACAGCGAGCAGAGCCGGCTGTGCAGACCTTCGCGGGTGATGCTGTAGCGATCGCCTTCGGGCAGATACATGGTCACGCCCAGCGCACGGCCGCGCGGAATGATCGTCACCTTGTAGACCGGGTCGTGATCCGGCACCAGGCGACCGACGATGGCGTGACCCGCTTCGTGATACGCGGTGTTGCGCTTCTCGTCTTCGCTCATGGCCATCGAGCGGTTCTCGGTACCCATCATGATCTTGTCGCGGGCCTTGTCGAAGTGCTCCATCCGCACTTCCTTGCCGTTCTCGCGCGCGGCGAACAGCGCCGCCTCGTTGACCAGATTCGCAAGATCTGCCCCCGAAAAGCCGGGCGTACCGCGGGCGATCACCATGGGCACGACATCATCGGCCAAAGGCACTTTGCGCATATGCACGCGCAGAATCTGTTCGCGGCCTCTGACATCGGGAAGGCCAACGGTAACCTGACGGTCGAAACGGCCCGGACGCAGCAGCGCAGGGTCCAGCACGTCGGGACGATTGGTCGCAGCGACCACGATCACGCCTTCGCCGCCTTCAAAACCATCCATTTCGACCAGCAACTGGTTGAGCGTCTGCTCGCGCTCGTCGTGACCGCCGCCCAGACCGGCGCCGCGATGGCGGCCGACCGCGTCGATTTCATCGATGAAGATGATGCAGGGCGCGTGCTTTTTGGCCTGATCGAACATGTCGCGAACGCGGCTGGCGCCGACGCCGACGAACATCTCTACGAAGTCAGAGCCGGAAATGCTGAAGAACGGCACCTTGGCCTCGCCGGCGATGGCTTTCGCCAGCAGGGTCTTGCCGGTGCCCGGGGGACCGACCATCAGCACGCCGCGCGGAATCTTGCCACCAAGCTTCTGGAACTTGCCGGGATCGCGCAGGAATTCGACCAGCTCGGCCACTTCCTCTTTCGCTTCGTCGCAGCCGGCGACATCGGCGAACGTGGCCTTGGTCTGATCCTCGTTCAACAGCTTGGCGCGCGAGCGGCCGAAGGACATCGCGCCCTTGCTGCCGCCCTGCTGCATCTGCCGGAGAAAATAGAAGAAGAAGCCGACGATCAGCACGATCGGCAGCAGATTGAACAGCAGACCGAGGAAGAGGTTCCGCCCTGAGGACGACGGCGTCTGCACGATCTCGACTTTGTGGTTGATGAGGTCGCCGACCAGTTCAGGATCGCCCGGGCTGAAGGTCTGGAACTCGCTGTCGTCCTTGCGCAAGCCGCGGATGGTCTTGCCGTCCTCGTCGATGATGACGCTCTTGACCTTGTCGGTCTGCACCTGTTGCACGAACTGGTCGTAGGTCAATGGCTTGTTGGCCGTGCCCAGTCCGGTTGGGGTGAAGCTCTGGAACACCGCCATCAGCACGATGGCAACGATCACCCACAGCAGCAGATTCTTGGCCAAGTGATTCATCCTTCTTGCTCGTCGGCCCCACATGGACCGGGTATTGGAATTTCGGGAGTGATGACCACGGTCAACCGACCGCAGCCTGATGTTTGCCCTGTGCCAGAGCGTAAACCTCCGTGGACCGCTTGCGCGATGCCGCCGGCTTGCGGATGACGACACGGGTATAGCGCTTGCGCAAGGCCCGGACGTAATCATCGAACCCGACTCCCTGGAACAGCTTGATCAGGAAGGCGCCACCGGGCCGCAGATGACGGTCGGCGAATTCCATCGCCAGCTCCGCCAGATGCATGGCCCGAGGCAGGTCCACCGCATCTACGCCACTCATATTGGGGGCCATGTCGGACAGCACAAGGTCCACGACCTGTCTGTTCAGAGAGGCCTCGAGCTGGGCCAGCACTCCATCCTCACGAAAATCACCGAGGATGAACTCCACCCCGGCCAGCGATGGCATCTCCAGGATATCCAGCGCAACGATCCGTCCGCTGTCGCCCATCGCCTGCCTGACCCATTGCGACCAGCCCCCGGGAGCTGCGCCCAGATCCACCACCACCATGCCCGGCTTGAGCAGGCGGTCGCGCTCGACCAGCTCCTCCAGCTTGTAGGCCGCCCGCGAGCGCAGACCCGCCGCCTGCGCCTTTTTGACGTAGGGATCGGCGAAGTGCTCTTTGAGCCAGCGTTGGCTGCTCTTGCTGCGGGTGGCCATGGGGAAGACTACGGATACGGATACGGGTACAGATGCGAATGCCGATGCGGAACTGAGCCAAAGGCCTGGAGAATCGGAGAACTTGCGGGCCATGATACCCTGCGCGCCAGTTCCCGCCCGCCCTTCAAGCCCCCATTCCCGCATGTCGATCGCACTCACCAACGCCCAGAACCGGTTCCTCCGCGGCCAAGCCCATGGCCTGAAAGCGATGCTGCAGATCGGTGCGAAGGGCGTCACCGATGCCGTGATCGCCGAAGTGGATGCCGCGCTGGAGCACCATGAGCTGATCAAAGTGAAGGTCGCCGCTGCCGACCGTGATGCACGCGACGCGATGGTCTCGGACCTGGCCGGACGCTGCGAAGCGGCTCTGGTGCAGCGCATCGGCAATATCGCCATTCTTTACCGCCCCAGCACGGACCACCGGCAGATCGTGCTGCCGCGGGGCTGACCGCTTGAGACCGGCAGCGGGGAATCGATAGGTCATTGCGGTTCCGGCTTTACGATTGCCCATCACCTCATCTTCCCGGTTTCGCATGCAACTGCATCTCGAACGCCCCGACTATACTTTTTTTCTGCGCGGTGCCGACGGCACTAGCGCCTTGGTCAACGAGCGTCGGTTGACCGCGAGTTTCATCCTGTCGCCGAACACGCTGATCGAACAATGGCCGGTCGGTCATGTCGCTGCGATGGTTCCGGCCGATCTGGATGCCCTGTTCGCGCTGCAGCCTGAGCTGATCCTGCTCGGTTGCGGCGCCGTCCAGGCGTTTCCGCCGCCAGCGACGATGGCTGCCTGCCTGTCGCGCGGGATCGGTCTGGAAACGATGACCAATCCGGCCGCCGCGCGTACGTTCAACGTGTTGGCCAGCGAAGGCCGGCGCGTGGTGTCGGGTTTCGTGCTGCAGGGGTGATCCGGTATCGCTGTGCGCGCATAGCGCAATTCGTCGCCCTCGCCATCCCTACGCTGCTGGGGTCCTGCAACGCGACCACGGAAACCCGATATCAGCGCTGGCTTGCCAGCGGCCATCAAACAGCGTCCTCCCGATACGGCGCCTTCCTGAAGCGCGACAACGTTTTGGACGTCGTGCCGATGGACGCGCTGTCGCGCACGTCTAGGCGCTGGCGCGTTTGCAGGCACGATGAATTTTCGATACCGCCGCAGGCACTGTGGCAGAACATGACGCCAACACTCCGGGTAGTGCGCACGCTGCGGGATGCGGGGATCCTGGACCCGGCACTGGCGCGATCGGTCTATCGCGATGCGCTGGTCAACCGCTGCGCTGGCGGCAGCGCCGGCAGCAAGCATCGCGACAACCGCGCGATCGACTTCGATCTGCCGCCGAACCCCGACAATGTCGCGCGACTGTGCGCATTCTGGCGCAAGCGCGGTCCGTCTTTGAATCTCGGGCTCGGTTTCTACACGCCGACCGCGATCCATATCGATACGGCAGGCTTCCGCACGTGGGGCGAGGATCATCATCGCGCCACATCGCTATGCATAGACCAGACTGCTTTGCAGGAGCGACAGTTTTCAACAGCCGCAGGCTGGTCAAGTCGCGAC
>JANOXT010000039.1:0-2660 GCA_031418555.1 Lysobacterales bacterium
CTCGACTACTCGCGCGACGCCGGCGAATGGGTGCCCAATGCGTTCGGCGGCCGCGAAAATCTTGAAGCGATCTCGCTGATGCAAACCATCAACGCCCGCGTCGGCGGCGACGTGCCCGGCGCGATTACGTTGGCCGAAGAATCCACCAGTTTTCCCGGCGTTTCAGCACCCACCGATGTCGGCGGCCTGGGGTTCCACTACAAATGGAACATGGGTTGGATGAACGACACGCTGCGCTACATGCACGAAGATCCGGTGAATCGGCGCTGGCATCACAACACGATGAGCTTCAGTCTGGTTTACGCCTTCAGCGAAAACTTCGTACTGCCGCTGTCGCACGATGAAGTGGTGCACGGCAAGGGCTCGCTGCTGTCGAAGATGCCCGGAGACGCGTGGCAGCAGTTCGCGAATCTGCGCGCGTATCTGGGCTTCATGTGGGGCCACCCGGGCAAGAAACTGCTGTTCATGGGCCAGGAGTTCGCGCAGCCAGGCGAATGGCGCCATGACGAAGCGCTGCCGTGGCATCTGCTCGATCAACCCAACCACGCGGGCATGCGCAATCTCGTGCGCGACCTCAACGCGCTGTATCGCGCCACACCTGCGCTGCACTGTCTGGACTGCGACAGCGCCGGCTTCGCGTGGATCAGCGGCGACGACAGCGAACAGTCGGTATTCGCATGGATCCGTCGCGACGGCCACGGCGGCACCGCACTGGTGATCTGCAATCTCACCCCGGTGCCGCGTCACGGCTACCGGCTTGGCGTGCCCGACGACGCGGCAACGCAGTGGCGCGAAGCCATCAACACCGACTCGCGCCACTACGGCGGCGCAGACCTTGGCAACGGTATGCACACGCTGCACGCGGACGCAGTGCCGGCCCACGGCTGCGCGCGATCGCTGTTGCTGATGCTGCCGCCGCTGGCGACGCTGGTGTTGGTCCCGGCATGAGGGACCATCTACTGGATCGCATCACGATATCGACCGCCGTCCACGTGAAGGCGCGGCGCATGCTTTTTCTGTGGGAGCGACGCAAGTCGCGACAAGACGGAAACCCATGATGCTCAATGCCTGTCGCGACTTGCGTCGCTCCCACAAGTTTCGCGCGCACCATGACTGACCCGCTCCCCGAACATCTGCTGCCTGGCCGCGCCGCACCGTTGGGCGCGCATGTTGTTGAACACGGTACGCATAGCGCTGGCGTGAATTTCGCGGTGTTTTCGCAGCGCGCCAAACAGATCGAACTCTGCGTCTTCGACCCAAGTGGCACGCACGAACTGAAGCGCTACGCCTTACATCCGGACGAGGATGGCGTATTTTCCGGCGTACTGCCCGACGCGCAGCCCGGCTTGATCTACGGCTATCGCGCGCACGGCAGCTATAAACCGGAGTCCGGCTATCGCTTCAACCCGCACAAACTGCTGCTGGATCCGTACGCACGCGAGATCGTTGGCCGCTTCGAGTGGCGGCCGGAACACTTCGCTTATGCACACGGGCATCCCGAAGGCGCGCGCGTGCTCGACACCCGCGACAACGCCGCATTCGCGCTGAAAGCACGGGTGACTGCGCCGCTGGCACACGCCACCCGCCCAGCGCAGCGCGTACGTCGGACGCTGTCGGAGGTAGTGCTGTACGAGCTGCACGTCAAAGGCTTCACGATGACGCTGCCCGGCATTCCCGATGCGCTGCGCGGTACCTATGCCGGGCTGGCGCATCCGGCGGCCATCGCGCACCTCAAGCGCATCGGCGTGACCACGCTGTCGCTGCTGCCGGTACACACCGCGATCGACGAACAGCACCTCAGCGACCGCGGTCTCGGCAACTACTGGGGCTACAACACCATCGGCTTCTTCTGCCCGGATGCGCGCTATGCGGCGTCGCGCAAAGCAGGCGATTCAAATATCGGCAGCGTCATCGAAGAATTCCGCGCGATGGTCGCTGCGCTGCAGGCCGAAGGCTTCGATGTGGTACTCGACGTGGTGTTCAACCACACCGCAGAAGCCGATGAGAACGGCCCGACGATCAGCTTCCGCGGGTTGGACAATCCCAGCTGGTACCGCCTCAGAACCGACGACCGCAGCCGCTACGAAAACGCCAGCGGCTGCGGCAATACCCTGCGCCTGATCCACCCGCGCGTGACCCAGTTCGTGCTCGACTCATTGCGTTATTGGGTCGAGGTGATGGGCGTCGACGGCTTTCGTTTCGATCTCGCGCCCACGCTCGGGCGCACGCGCCAGGGCTTCGATCCATCCGCGCCGTTCTGGGTCGCGCTGCGCCAGGACCCGACGCTGTCGCAGGTGCATCTGATCGCCGAACCCTGGGATCTCGGTCACGACGGCTATCAACTCGGGCATCTGCCCGGGCGTTTCATCGAATGGAACGACCGCTTCCGCGACGCCGTGCGCAGCTACTGGCTGGGCCACGATGCGCATCACGGCGCGGCGATCGGGCGCAGCGAGTTCGCGCGTCGTTTTACCGCCTCCAGCGATGTGTTCCATCACGGCCATCGTCTGCCCGGCGCCAGCGTCAATTTCATCGCCGCGCACGATGGCCGCCCGCTCAGCGATGTCGTCACCTATCGCGACAAACACAATCTCGCCAACGGCGAACATAACCGCGATGGACATTCGCACGAAGTCTGCGCGAATTTCGGCATCGAAGGC
>JANOXT010000040.1:0-2999 GCA_031418555.1 Lysobacterales bacterium
CCGGAGACCTCGGTCTTCCAGCAGGGCGATCTGCTCAAGGACATCGGTTACTGGAACCTGCTGTACGATCAGCTGGGTTCGGAAGGCTACGACTACGCCGCCGACGGCAACGGCTACAGCTCGAATGTGATCAACACCAATTCGGCGGTGTCGTTCAACATGAACAATGAGTTCACCCCCGGCAGCCAGTACCGTACGCTGTCGATGGGCTATTCCGGGATGTTCAATACGCTGTTCGAAAAAATCGTCGCGATGGCGAAAGCCAAGGGCATCGAATTCCGCTATCACCCGGACACGCGGCTGCATTCCATCCTGTGGAAAAACAGCAAAGCCGTATTCACTTACGCAGCCCGCAGCAACCCGAACATCGCTGCCGGCACGCGCGAAGCCGATGCGGCGTGGATGGCGATGCCGCGCGCCGCCATCGATCTGGTCGCCCAAGCCACGCGCTTCCGCAGCCCCGCCGACGACGAGACCGATGTGCTCAATCACGAGAAGGTCAATCTCTTTCTCGAATCCACCATCATGCAGCCGTCCTATAAAGTCGGCATGTTCTTCGACCAGCCATGGTGGGCGCCGGATGCCGCCAATCCCGCGCCGTATCCCGCGCAGATCATCGCCTATGTGGTTACGCCCGATGTCATCGCGATGCTTAAAAAGCAGAAGTTCCCGGCCAAAGCGCTCAAAGCGTTGATATCGATCGTCGATGTGCCTTACGGCTCCACCGCTGAGTTGGTCGGCGCGATCGAACACATTACCGAGCAGTCGCTCAACGTGCTGCAGGTCAAGCAGCTCACCGCAGCCGCGCGCCGCGACACCATCGGCCCCAGCGTCACCAATTCACCGATCCGCATGGTGGTGTATTTCGGCAACAACGCCACCAGCCAGAAAAAAAATCCGGTCTACGGCATCCTCGCCAGCTACGACGACGAGGACAACACCACCTTCTGGCAGGAACTCGAACTGGGCGCCAAGCGCGAGCGCCTCATTCCGGTCTCGCAGGACACCCAGCCGCTGGAAGGCCCGCGCATAGTCCCCGCACGCATGGTCAAGATGTTGCGCAAGATGCTGGCGGAAATGCATTACGGCCCCAACACGGATTACAGCGCCGTGCCCGAACCGCTGCAGGCCGCCTACGTGGACTGGTCGCTGCCGCCGTTCAACGCCGGTTATCACGAATGGGCCCCGCACTTCGACATCGGCGAAGTACAGCGCAAGATCCGCAAACCCTCGCAGCTGATCGAAGGCACCGACGCCGAGATCTACATCGTCGGCGAAGCCTACTCCAACGACCAGGCCTGGGTGGAAGGCGCCTACTGCACGTCGGAATCCGTACTCAATGATTTCTTCGGCATCGACCCGATCATCGACAACACCTGCTATCCGTTCATTTGTCCGGAGTGAGCGCAGCGCCTTCATCCCTAGACGCGGCGTTACGCGTTGCGTCGCAACCGAAATTCGATATGCGCTGATGATGTTGATAGGGTGCGCCTCTGGCGCGCCGGCTTCCACCGCTTGCGAACAGAACGGTGCGCTGGAAGCGCACCCTATCAACACAACCTATATTGCGGCCGTGGCTGTGTTCAGATCGCCGATCGCCGCGATCAACTCCGCGATGGCGGCGCGTTCGACTTCGCTGAGGTGCGGATTCCAGATGTCTGCCAGCAGGATGACCCGGGTCGTGTCGCTGCGGTTCCAGGCTTCGTGTTCGTAGGTATCGTCGAAGGCGAAGCAGCGGCCCTCCTGCCAATGCACTTCGCCGACCTCCAGCAAATTCAGCGCGCAGCGGTCGGGGATCACCAACCCCAGATGCAAGACCGAACGGGTGTTGGTCACGCCGCGATGCGGCAGGATATGCGCGCCCGGGCGCATGATCGAGAAACACACTTCCGGCCCGTGATCGCGGATATGGTCCAAGGGCAGCGTCGCCAGTGTCGCCGATGTCTCCGGGCAAGCCGCGTGATGGTCCTGCAAGCGCACGCCATCGCGATCAAAGAAGTAAGCGTCCCACGCCGCACCTCGGGTCATGGCTTCGCGCTGCTCCGCGGTTAGATCATAGTGAAACGGCTCGATGCCTTCCGATGCGTCAAGCACCGACAACATCTCATCGCGAATCGCCGGCATGCGTGCTTCATATTCATCAGCGAACGACAACTGCGATCGATCGAACACCGGCGTCACCGGCAAGCCAGGGAAATACAAAAACGTGGGCCGCTGCCTCGGATCGGCATACACCGTCGGCGATTCGCCGAGGTACATCGCCAGGCAATCGGCTACGCGCGACAGGTCGTTACGGCCGTAGCGTTCGATCATGCCGTCCAGCACAGTGTGGAACAACTGCCGTCGCCCCGACTGCGCCCGCTGTATCGCATGCTGCACCAAAGCGCGCAGCCATTGCGGCGTGGAGTCGTCGTCCAACCAGAAGCCATGCAACTGCGCAGTCTTGATCGAGCGCAGGTAGCCCAGCAAAGCCGCATGCGTATCGCCGCGGCGCTCCAACAGCCAGGCATGATGCAGGTCGGAGGTGTACGCCTGCGGCTGGTCGCGCAGGATCTCCTGCAGTGCCCGCTCGGCATATTCGAACGTGATCAGCCGACGCAGCGCATCGCCAAGCAGCGCATGCACTTGCACGTCGTTGGGGTCTGCCTTCAGCGCCTGTTCCCCATGCGCCACTGACGCGGCCAACACACCGCGCTGCAGCGCATGCGCAGCGAGATACGCGTGCGCCTCCGCCACTCCCGGCCGGCTCTGCAAGACCAGCGAATAAGTCGCCGCCGCCGCATCGGCATGACCACGCCCGTGCAGCTGCCGCGCGCTTGCCAACAGGACATCGGTATCGTTCATCGCTTCATTCTGTCACAAGCCCGAACACCCGAAAAAAACCGCGTAGGGTGGGGTGAGCGCAGCGAAGCCCACCATCCCGGCGTATCCGTCGCGGCATACATCAAAAGAGTCGGCGGCTTTGCTGGCGACCGTGAGCTATGCATGACGTCGATGGT
>JANOXT010000041.1:0-7130 GCA_031418555.1 Lysobacterales bacterium
CACCACAACGATGCGGTAATGGTTCGCGCTGTATCGGTAGTCGATCGAATAGGTGTCCCAATGGCGCGGAATGCACGGCGAAATCAGCAAGCGCGAGCCCTGCCGCTGCAGGCCGAGCAGTGACTCCACGATCAGTCGGTACATCCAGCCGGCCGAACCGGTATACCAAGTCCAGCCGCCACGCCCGGTGTGCGGTGCCACTGCGTAGACATCCGCAGCGACGACATAGGGCTCGACCCGATAAGTCGCCACAGCCGCTGCGCTGCGGCCGTGCTCAATCGGGTTGATCAGCGTGAGCAGTTCCCAGGCGCGCTGCGTATCGCCCAATTGTGCGAAAGCCATCGCCGACCACACCGCCGCGTGCGTGTATTGCCCGCCATTCTCGCGTACGCCCGGCACATACCCCTGGATATAGCCGGGGTTATGCGCGGCCCCGTCGAACGGGGGATCGAGCAACTGCACCAGCCCGTGATCGCGACGGACCAGATGTTCATCCACCGCATTCATCGCCTGAATAGAACGCTCAGGATCACCGCCGCCGGAAAGTACCGACCAGCTCTGCGCGATCGCATCGATCCTGCATACGCGATTGGCTGAAGCGCCCAGCGGTGTGCCGTCGTCGTACCAGGCGCGCAGATACCAAGCGCCGTCCCAGCCGTGTTCGTGCAGTTTCCGTTTCAACTGTTCGGCGGCGGCGAGGCATCGTTCGGAAAACGATGTATCGCCTCGCGCCTGTGCGATAGGTGCGAAGCCGGTCAGGACTTTGAACAGGAAAAATCCCAGCCACACGCTCTCGCCTTTGCCCTCGATGCCGACTTCATTCATGCCGTCATTCCAGTCGCCGGAGCCGATCAGCGGCAGCCCGTGCGCGCCGAAACGCAAGCCGCGTTCGATCGCTCGAACGCCGTGCTCGTAAAGGGTCGCTGTCTCCACCGTCGGCTGGGGTCGGTCGTAATAGGATTCTTCATCTGCATTCAAGGCGCGGCCCTGCAGGAATGGCGCGACTTCGTCCAGCACGTCGTGATCGGCGGTGACCCGTAAGTAGCGCGCCATCGCAAGCGGCAGCCAGAGATAGTCGTCGGAGCAGCGCGTGCGCACGCCGCGCCCGGCGGGCGGATGCCACCAATGCTGCACATCGCCTTCGCTGAATTGCCGGGCTGCGCAGCGCAGCAATTGTTCGCGCAGCAGGCGTGGTTCGGCATGGACCAGGGCCATCGCGTCCTGCAGTTGGTCGCGGTAACCAAAGGCGCCACCGGACTGCGAGTAACCGCTGCGTGCCCACATCCGGCAGGCGAGGGTCTGATACAGCAGCCATCCGTTGGCCAGCACATTCACCGCGGTATCTGGCGTGTTCACTTGAACCGCACCCAGCGTGCGCTTCCAGTACGCCCGCACCCGTTCCAGTGCGGCGGTCGCCGAACCGGGTTCGCGCAGGCGCGCCGCCAACTCGCGGCTGTGAATGGGATTGCGGCCGACGCCGAGTCGAAAGATGATCTCGCGTCCTTGACCTTCGGCCAGGTCGAACATCACCTGCACTGCGCCACACGGGTCCAATGCGGCGCCGACCCTGCCGGACAGACGCGCGCGGCGAAGGGCGCCCGGTCTGGTCAGGCTGCCATTGCGCCCGATGAACTCGCCGCGGTCCCCGGTGACGCTGTGGCTGCCGTCGTCGACATCGAAAAACGCGACCTGCTGCGCGAACTCGGAATTGTAGGCATTGCGCGCGAACAGCGTACCGCTGCTGGCATCGAGTTCGGTCACCACGTGCATCGCGGTCTTCGCGCGCAGATCGCCCAGCACCCACTCGACATAGCCGGTTGCCGAAAGCCGGCGCCGCCGGCCCGAACGGTTGCGAAGTTTGAGCACGGAATATTTGACCGCATCGTTCAGATCGACATACACCCACAGTTCGGAATGAATACCGTCGGATGTGTGCTCGAACACGCTGTAGCCGAATCCGTGGCGCGTGAGGTAGGGCATGGCGTGGCCGCAGGGCTGTGCTGTCGGTGACCAGTAGCGTCCGCTTTGCTCATCGCGCAGGTAAATCGCCTCACCGCCGGTTGCGCCGACCGGATCGTCGCTCCATGGCGTGAGGCGAAATTCGTGGGCGTTCTCACCAAAGGTATAGGCCTGCCCGCTCTCGGCAATCACGGTGCCAAAGCTTGGGTTGGCCAGCACATTGACCCAGGGCAGCGGTGTGGGCTGCGCTTGCGTTGTTTGAATGACGTACTCGCGACCATCGGCAGTGAATCCACCCAACGGGTTGCCGAGGATCAATTCCGGCAGCGGCGGCTCCGGCGACGTCGACCACTCTGGCTGCTGGCTGATGGCAAGCAGGGGCGCGAGTGTTTGAACGGCTGAAGCCTTGCGATTGACCTGCTCGACCAGGGTCCCGCGGCCACCGTCGATCACCACGCGCGCCACCGCCTGCAGCAGGATCCGGTCTTCATTCGAAATCTGTTCGGCGTAGCGGACGAAAATGCCGCCCGGCCGGTCGATGTCGTTCGCTGCTTTGCCGGTCGCGATCAGGCCGATGATCTGGTCCTGCAGGCGCTGCCGGTAACCGATGTGATCCTCGTTCCACACGATCAGATCCACTTTGAGGCCCTTCAGTCGCCAGTAGGCATGGCACTGGATCAGCTGACGGGCCAGCTCGATATGGCTGGCGTCTGCAATCTTCAACAACACGATCGGCAGATCGCCGGAAATGGCATAGCCCCACAATCCGGACTGTCCACGTCGGTTCTGCATCAATACGTCCGGTTCGGCGCGGAGCATTGAATTCGCGTAGATCACCGGCCCGGCCAGTCGCCGATAGAGCTGTGCATCCGCCTCGGTGGCATTGAGCTGGCGCAAGGTGACGCCGTTGTGGGTATAGGCCAGATCGATGACCCGATCGGCCAACTGGCGGTCCTGATACTTGTCGATCAGCTCCAGCGCAGTTTCGCGCTGTTCGGTGGCCCCGAACACCCAGTCGAAACTGGCGGACTGTTCGGCTTCAAGCGTGATCCGGCAACGGATCGCGACGATCGGATCGAGCACCGCGCCGGCGGTACCGGATAGGGCTGCGGATTCGACCAGCGCGCGCGGCGCGCGCAGGCTGCGGCCGCGGCCGATGAAGCGCATCCGATCGGTTTCGTACGAAACAGCCTCGATGACATTGCCGTTGGTGGACAGCAGATGAAACATCCACGGCGTGCGCTCACCGCTTGAGCGCGGGCGACGTGTGCACAGGATCGCGCGGCGGCTGGCGATGATCTCGGTCTGCACGAACAGCTTGTTGAAACTCGGGTGCATATCGTCAGCCTCTGCCGTGGTGAGGACGACCTCGGCGTAGCTGGTGAGCTCGATGGTGCGCCGCCGCTGTGAGCGGTTGCTGATGCGCACACGGCGCAGCTCCACATCGTCCTCGGGCGAAACGAAGACGTCGCAGAAAGTGTCGATATCGAGATCATGACGGCGGTACTCGGCACGACCTTCCGAAAAGACCGCTTCGTAGGACTGCGCCGCGGTCGCCGTCGGTTGATGCGTGGCGGACCAGAATTCGCCGCTTTCGATGTCGCGCAGGTAGATGAAATTCCCCCAGTGGTCGCACGTGCTGTCTTCGCGCCAGCGGGTGAGGGCAAGGTCGTTCCAGCGGCTGTAACCGCCGCCGGCATTGGTCAACATGACGTGGTAATGGCCATTGGAGAGCAGTTGAACTTCGGGGGTCGGGGTCTGGGCGCTCAGCGGCGCGTGAATCGAAGACTCGAACTCGGAGGCATCAAAGAATCCACTGCTTTCATCCGTCGCCTGCTGCGTGCGGATTGGCGAAGCCTTGGGCACCCGTTCCTGCAGCAACAGCAGAGTGGCCTGGAATTCGGGCACCGATGCAAAGCGTTTCTGCATGTGTGCGCCCAGCAGAACATGCGCCAGCGACAGCATCACCATGCCCTGGTGATGCGCCATGAACGATCGCACCACTGCGCCGGATTGACCGCGCAGCAGCCGCGACGGCGTGTAGTCGATCGCTTCGTAGAAGCCGAACGATCCTTCCAGGCCGATCCCGGCCAGCCGCTGAAGATTGGCGCAGGCCGCTTCGGGCGCGACCATCAACGCCAGCGCCGAGGCGTATGGCGACACCACGGAATCGTTTCCCAGACCCCGCTTGAAGCCCAGACCGGGTACGCCGAAGGCGTGGTATTGATAGTTCAGACTGGCATCGAGGGTGTTGTAGCCCGATTCCGATATACCCCAGGGCTGCGTACGCTGCGTCCCGTAGGTGATCTGCATGGACACCGCGGCGCGGGCGGTCTGGTCGAGCAGGGTGCCCGTGTAGCTGGGCATCACCAGCAGCGGCATCAAGTACTCGAACATCGAGCCGCTCCACGACATCAATACCGGCCCCTTTCCAGTCGCGGTCTGCAGACGCCCCAAGGCAAACCAGCTTTCCTGAGGCAGCTTGCCCTGCGCGATGGCGACAAAACTGCCCAGTCGCGCTTCCGAAGCCAACAGGTCGTAAAAGCCGGTGTCACGGCGGAATTCGTCGACGTTGTAGCCGATCGCGATCAGATGACGTTCGCTGTCGTACAGGAATTCGTAGTCGAATACAGCCAATTCGGCGGACTGTCGAACCAGCAGTTCGATTGCATTGATCCGCTCTTCCGCGCGCACAGCGCCGAGCGCCAGCAGCCGGCGGTGTTCGCGCAGCCAGTCCTGCTGTTCCGCCGTTGTCGGCTGCTGCAGCGTGGCGTCGATCTGCGACAGCCACGCGGCGCTGTCGCGGTGCAGCGATCGAAGCGAGGGCATTGCGCTGAACAGTGTTATATCGGTAAGCCCGTCCGGCGCTGCGGGCGCTGCCAGCCAAGGCAGCAGATCGCGCAGTTCGTCCAGCGCATCGAGGCATTGGCGCTGTACCGCGCGGGCCCAGACGCTTGCTGTCCCATCCGCGGAGCCGGCATCGCCTGTGGCTAGCAGTGCCGCATCGTCAGCCAGCGTCTGCAGCAGCATGAACATGTCCGCAGGCGCGACCGGCGGCGGGGCCACGGCAGGATCGAGCGAGCCCTGCAGTCGACCAAGCGCGACGCGGTCAGCTGAGTCCGGCCCCAGTGCGTCGCCGAGTACGCACAGCGCATCGGTCAGTCCAGACAGGACGTTCGGGCCGACGACCGGCTGCTCGGGCAGGGCCTGCAAACCCGCACCCAAGGTCAGCAGATGGCCGGCCAGATTGCCGCTGTCGACCGATGACACATAGCGCGGCGGCAGCGGCTGCAGGGTCTGGGTGTCGTACCAGTTGTAGAAATGGCCCTGATGGCGCTCCAGTGCGGCCAAGGTGGAGAACGTGTTCGTCGTGCGCTGGATCAGTACCCGCGCGCCGATATAGCCGAAGTCATAGGCGGACAGGTTTGCGAGCAGGGCCAGGCCGATATTGGTCGGTGACGTGCGATGGGCAATCGTAGGGCCGGGCTCTTCCTGGAAGTTGTCCGGCGGCAGCCAGTGGTCGCTGTCACCAACGAAGCGTTCGAAAAACCCCCAGGTCTTTCGCGCGATCCGACGTAGGAAGCGGATCGCATCGGCATCCAGCTGCGCCGTGGGATTGATGACCGGCTGACTCAACCACCAGGCGATTGCCGGCGCCAGCAGCCACAGCAATACAATCGAGCCAGCCGGAGCCAACGCGGCGGGACGGGCGATGGCCAAACTCAACGCCGAGGCCAGCGCAAGCAGCGGCGCGATCCACATCAGGCGCAGGCTGGACTGCAGCCCCGGCAATCCCTCGATATCGCTGCCAACCGAAGCGGCCACGCGCCATTCCAGCAGTTTCCGGTGCGATGCCAACAAGCGCCAATGCGAGCGCAGGATCGCGTCGACATTGCTCACCGCCTCGAATGGCAGGCTGGCGAGATGGAATCCTGCCTGCGCGAAATGCAGTCCGGCCGCATGCATCACCGTGCTCAGATGCAGCCGCAGCTTGACTCCGATCGGCCAGCGGCAGAGCGCTTCCAGCGTCGCCAACAGCGGCGGCAGTAAAACGATGCCGAGTACGCAAGCGGTCCATAGCCAAGGCTGTGGCAGCAGCCACCAGCCGCCGAGCAGCAGCAGAACAAGCGCTGGCGGGACGAGACTGCGACGCAGATTGTCGAAGATTTTCCAGCGCGACAGCAGCGAGATCGGATTGCGAACGCTGTGGCCCTGTTCGTTCTTGACCGTGGGCAGCAGCCAACGTGCGATCTGCCAGTCGCCGCGCATCCAGCGCTGGTGACGGGAGACATCGGCGTCGTAGCGTGCCGGATAGTCCTCGTACAGATAGACGTCGCTCAGCAGCCCCGAGCGTGCGTGGCAGCCTTCCAGGAGATCATGGCTGAGGATCCGATTCTCCGGAAAGCGTCCCTTCAGTGCGCTTTCGAAAGCATCGACATCGTAGATGCCCTTGCCGATGAACGAGCCCTCGCCAAACACGTCCTGATACACGTCGGAAGCCGAACGCGTGTAGGGATCGATCCCCGGTTCACTGCCGAACAGCTGCGCGTAGCGGGATTGGCTGGTTGCGGACATGCTGGCCGCCATCCGCGGCTGCAGGATGCCGTAGCCGGCCGTGACCCGCTGCATGCGCGCATCGAAGCGCGGGTGATTGAGTGGATGCGCCATCGTGCCGACAAACTGGCGTGCAGCATCCCGTGGCATCCGCGTGTCGGTGTCCAGTGTGATCACGTAACGGATCCGGACCAGCGCGGCGATGTCGCCGACAATCAGGGAGAAGCGTTCTGCGCCCGCGCCACGCAGCAGCGCATTGAGCTCGCCCAATTTGCCGCGCTTGCGTTCGAATCCCATCCAGACCTTGTCGACGCTGTTCCAGCGACGTGGTCGATGCAGCAGGAAAAAATACTCCGGGCCCTGGTTTGGATAGGCCGCATTCAATGCGGCGATCGCGAGTTCCGCGTGCTGCAACAGGGCGGCGTCTTCCGGCATCGACTCGGCTGCCGCGTCGGCGAAGTCGGTCAACAGCGCGAAGTGCAGATGCGCGTCGCGATTGCCCAGAAAGCGGACGTGCAGCGCCTCGATCAAATCATCGATGCCAGCCACGCTGCTGATCAGGGTTGGCACGACTACCAGCGTACGGCAGTGCTCGGGAAGTCCGCGGGAGAAATCCA
>JANOXT010000042.1:0-2480 GCA_031418555.1 Lysobacterales bacterium
ATTCTGAGCGGTGTCATCAGTGACATCGGCGGCGCGCGCGCCATTGCCCAAACCGGCACGGGAACACTGACGCTTTCGGGAGTGAATACCTATTCGGGTGCGACCACCATCAGCGCAGGAACGTAAGCGCTTCAGGGTACCTATGCGACGTCTTCGTATAGTATCTCTGCTGGTGCCGTACTGGAATTGTCGGTATCGAGCGGCACGACGAACTACGCGACGACGACGTTCACCGGTGCGGGAACACTGAGAAAAACAGGCGCCGGCACCGCTGAGTGGCCCGCGACCGTGGCCACGTTTGCTCTCTCAACGGGCAGTCTCATCGATGTCGTGGCGGGCACTTTGGTCGGCGGTTCGTACGGTAATGACGTGTGGACCAGCAACGTATCGGATCTCACGGTGGCATCAGGCGCGACGTTCAGCGGAGTCGAAGCCAACGTCCGCGTCAATAAGTTGAATGGTGCTGGCACCATTCAATCGGGATTCCCAGGGGCAGGCTATGTGAAGATGACGATCGGCGTTGATAACGGCACAGGCGGTAATTTTTCGGGCGCGATCATCAATAGCTATTCAGCAGGGAATATCGAAAAAATAGGTACGGGTATGCAAATACTTTCGGGCGCGAGCGCCTATACCGGTACCACCACCATCACCGCAGGCACCCTGAAACTCGGCAGTGGTGGAGCACTTGGCAATACCGCCATATCCGTAGCCAACGCCGCGATTTTCGCGCCGAATCCAGTCGGCAGCACGGTCAGTGCCGGCACATCCGTCGCGGGCACGGCTGGCGCGACGCTGACGCTGGCGAGTGGCTCCCTGTTCGACATGACCAATGCGGCGACAGGAACTTTCAGCTTGCAGCAGAACGCCAGTTTTGCCGCCACGGCCATGACCATCAGCGGCGCGACGTTCAATTTAGAGCTGAGCAGCGCCGGTGTGGATGCGATGACGATGGCAAAAACGGCGACGTGCAGCGGAGTCAATTCCATCGGCATCACCACGCTCGGCAGCAGCCTTACGGTTGGCGCTTATCCGATCATCACGGCAAGCAGCGGACTGAACGCTGGGACGTGGCAGTTCGTTGGCGGAGGCACTACGAAATCAGTGACCGTGGGAAGCACGAATTATAATTTGGCATTGAGCAGCAGCGCCACGGCGGTGACGTTGACGGTGAACCCGGCGGTGATGGCGCCGACGATTTCGTCACATCCCGCGAACACGACGGTGACCGCCGGTCAGACCGCGACGTTCACGGTGGTGGCGAGTGGCACGGCTCCACTGACGTATCAGTGGAAGCAGGGCACGACGAATGTCGGCACCAACAGCGCGACGTTGAATATCACGAGTGCACAGTCAGCGAACGCAGGTTCGTATACGTGCGTGGTGACGAACAGCGCTGGCACGGCGACGTCGAACGCAGCGACGTTGACGGTGAATTCGGCGTCGACACCGCCCGTCGACTGGAGCGTCGACCTGAACGGAGCGGCGACGATAGCAAGTTATAAAACCGGATCAGAGAACGAACTCATTGATGGCTTTGACGTCCATTACACCAATACCACGAGCCAGCTAACGGTGTCGGTGACGGCAAGCTCGGCATCGAACGCGATTATTGATTCGATCACCATCCAATTCGGTGATTTGATTGAGACCCTTATGGGAGCTAGCGGTTCAAAATCATTCACCGTGAACGAAGGATCGTATGACCTGTCCCTGGTAGTGGCCGCCCACAACGACACCAGCAGCGGCAATAAATGGGTGGATGTGAAAAAGCGGCTAGTGGTCGATCGGACGAAACCGACGATTGCACTGTTGTTGCCGAAACGTTTTTGGCCTGCGGTGGCGGATCGCGAAGCGGGGGTTGAGGAATATCCGTTGGTACGGCGCGACAGCAAATTGATATGGGTCAACGACATGGACGAAACCTGGAATACGCAATTGCGCAAAGATTTTACGATGCCGGTATTTGGCAAAAGTGCGATGGGCGCTGGACTGATCATGGCGGTGAATGAACAATCTGGACTGGATAATCGGATTCCCACTCAAGCGGTGAGCATAAAAGCGCGCAATGATCAAAATGTAGACGTCTCCATGACGGTCAGTCTATTGGATAAAAATAGTACAAATGAAGATAAACCAGAAGCAGGGAAGGCATCAACCGATCAGCGCATTTTGGTGACCGGCTTTGCTTCATTACCAGAAAGTTATCCCAAAACGCCAATTATTAGGCCAGGCTATTATCGCTTGCGGTTGACCGTGAAGGACAAAGCCGGTAACGAATCTACCGATCTTGAGCCATTATTTATCGGTATTGATACGTCATTGCCACAAAGCAATCAGGCATTGGGGACTCGTAGTCTGCCGTTTCGCTTTTTAGGCCCTGTTGCGGACGAAATTATTGCGTTAGCTTGGCAGGGAACCCTGCCAAATCCACAGACCATGCTGCGAGGTGGTAGAAGCAATTTCCGCCTCAATCAGCT
>JANOXT010000043.1:0-3641 GCA_031418555.1 Lysobacterales bacterium
CTGGCTGCGCGAACTCCTGGCCCATGAACAGCAGTTTCTTGCCCGGGTGGCCCCACATGAAGCCCAGATACGCGCGCAGATTCGCGAACTGCTGCCACGTATCGCCGGGCATCTTCGCAAGCAGCGAGCCTTTGCCGTGCACCACTTCGTCGTGCGACAGCGGCAGCACGAAGTTTTCGCTGAACGCGTAAACCAGACTGAAGCTCATCGTGTTGTGATGCCAGCGTCTGTTCACCGGATCTTCGTGCATGTAGCGCAGCGTATCGTTCATCCAGCCCATGTTCCATTTGTAGTGGAACCCCAGGCCGCCAACATCGGTGGGCGCGGAGACGCCGGGAAAACTGGTGGATTCTTCGGCCAGCGTGATCGCGCCCGGCACGTCGCCGCCGACCCGGGCATTGATGGTCTGCATCAGCGAGATCGCTTCCAGATTTTCGCGGCCGCCGAATGCGTTCGGCACCCATTCGCCAGCGTCGCGCGAGTAGTCGCGATACAACATCGATGCGACCGCATCCACGCGCAGGCCGTCGATGCCGAATTGTTCCAGCCAGTGCAGCGCGCTGCCTGCGAGGAACGCGCGCACTTCGGTGCGGCCGAAGTTGTAGATCAGCGTGCCCCAGTCGCGGTGCTCGCCCTCGCGCGGGTCGGCGTATTCGTACAGCGCGGTGCCGTCGAACTGCGCCAGACCATACGCATCTTTCGGGAAATGCGCGGGCACCCAGTCGATCAGTACGCCGACGCCGTGCGCTTGACAGGTTTCGACGAAACGTACGAAGCCTTCGGGTGAGCCGAAGCGCGCGGTCGGCGCGAACATGCCCAGCGTCTGATAGCCCCATGAACCGTCGAACGGATGCTCGGATACCGGCATCAGTTCGATGTGGGTGAAGCCCAGATCGGCCGCATAGGCCGGCAGCTGTGCGGCGAGCGCATCCCAATCGAGAAAATTGCCGCTGTGATCGAGCCGCCACGAGCCCGGATGGACTTCGTAGATGCTGATCGGCGCATGCCTGTCGTTGGCGGCGGCGCGCTCCGGCGGCATCGCGCGCATCGGCATCGCTGCGGCGACTTTGCTGGCGGTGTCAGGGCGCAGCTGCGAGGCGCGTGCGAATGGATCGGCTTTTGTCGGCAACAGCGTGCCGTCGGCGGCGACCAGTTCGTATTTGTACAGATCTCCCGCCGCAGCGTGCGGCACGAAAATTTCCCACACGCCGGCGGTGTGGCGCAGCCGCATGGGGTGACGGCGGCCATCCCAGGCGTTGAAATCGCCGATCACGCTGACCCGTCGCGCGTTCGGCGCCCAGACCGCAAAGCGCACGCCGTCGACGCCGTCGACAGAGCAAAGATGCGCGCCAAGAAAGTGCTGGGGACGCAGTTCGCGGCCTTCGCGGAACGCAAGCAAGGTGTCTTCGTCCAGCTGTGGACCGAATGCGAACGTGTCCGCGTAGATGTCGCGGCTGCCGTCGCGCCAGCGTACGCCCAGCCGATAGTCGAAGCGTTCGCGCCGCAACGGCACGCGCGCCTCGAAAAAACCGTCGCGATGATGCAGCAGATCGGTCAGCGACTTGCCGCTGGCCGCGTCGATCAGTTCCACCGAAGCGGCGCCCGGCAGCAGCGCGCGCACCCACAGCTTGTCCGCAGCATCGGCATGCAGGCCCAGCACCGCGAACGGGTCCGGGTGCCGCGCCGCCAGCAGTGCATCGATATCGTCAGGAGTCAACATGCCGCGCTGCCCGCACTGTGCGGTTTGGGCGCAGCCCACACCTGCGTTGCGTATTCATGCACGGTGCGGTCGGTCGAGAAGAATCCCATGCCGGCGATATTGCGCAGCGCGCAGGCGTTCCACGCGCTGCGGTCCCGATACAGCGCATCCACGCGGGCCTGGGTGGCGAAGTAATCGGCGAAATCGGCGACCAGCAGATAAGGATCCGCGCCGAGCAGACCATCGATCAGCGCACGATAGCGTTTCGGCTCGCCCGAGCTGAAGGCGCCGCCGCCGATCGCGTCCAGTACCTGTTTCAGCGCGGTGTTCTGACTGGCGATCCAGCGCGGGTCGTAACCGACCGCGCGCAGTCTGGCGATGCCGTCGGTGCGCAGCCCGAACACGAACATGTTCTCTTCGCCCATCGCCTGCGCCATTTCGATATTGGCGCCGTCCCAGGTGCCGATGGTCAGCGCGCCGTTCATCGCGAACTTCATGTTGCCGGTGCCCGAAGCTTCGGTGCCTGCGGTGGAAATCTGTTCCGACAGATCGGCGGCGGGAATGATGGTTTCGGCCAGGCTGACGCTGTAGTTCGGCAGAAATACCAGCTTCAGTCTGCCGCCGATGCGCGGATCGCTGTTGATCACGCGGCCGATATCGTGAGCGAGGCGGATGATCTGTTTCGCGGTGTGATACGCGGATGCGGCCTTGCCGGCGAAGATCACGGTGCGCGAGGTCCAGCCCTGTCCGTCCGGGCCATCGGGCTGCGCCAGCATCGCCTGATAGCGCGCCACCACGTGCAGCAGGTTGAGCAACTGGCGTTTGTATTCGTGGATGCGCTTGATCTGCACGTCGAACATCGATGCGGGATCGACTTCCACGCCCAGCTCGTCGCGGATCAATGCGGTGAGCCGATGCTTGTTGGCCTGCTTCACATCGGCGAAGCGCTGGCCGGTGGCGCGGTCGTCGGCGTGCGCGCGCAGCTGCGCCAATGCGCCCAGATCGCGCCGCCAGCCGCTGCCGATGGTGTCGTCCAGCAGCGACGAGAGGCCCGGGTTGGCCTGCTGTATCCAACGTCGCGGGGTGACGCCGTTGGTGACGTTGATGAAACGATCCGGAAAGAGTTTTGCGAAATCGGCAAAAATGGTATCGACCATCAGCTCCGAATGCAGCTTGGCGACGCCGTTGACGCGATGCGATGCCAGCACCGCCAGCGCCGCCATCTTCACTTTGCGGCCCTGGGTTTCGTCGATCAGCGATACGCTCTGCACCAGGGCAGCGTCGTCGGGGAACCGGGCGCGCACATCGGCAAGAAATTCGTGGTTGATGCGGTAGATGATGTCCAGATGGCGCGGCAGCAGCGCCTCGAACATCCGCAGCGGCCAGGTTTCCAGCGCTTCGGGCATCAGGGTGTGATTGGTATACGACACCGCCTGGCGGACGATCGCCCAGGCGTCGTTCCAGCTCATGCCGTGTTGATCCATGAGCAGGCGCATCAGCTCGGCCGGCGCCAGCGCCGGATGGGTGTCGTTGAGATGGATCGCGTTGCCCTGGCCGAGCTGCTCCAGCGTGCGGCCTTCGGCAAGATGACGCGCGATGAGGTCCTGCAGCGAGGCGCTGACCAGCAGCGCTTCCTGCTTCAGCCGCAGCTCGCGGCCGGCGTCGGTGCTGTCGTCGGGATAGAGCACCCAGTTCAGCGCATCCGCGGCCACCTGATGGCGCGCGGCGGCGATGTGTTCGCCGCGGCAGAAGGCGGCGAAGTCGATCGGGTCCTCGGCGCTGGCCTGCCTCTGGCGCAACGTCGACACGCGTTCGCCGTGATGCGCCGGCACGATGAAGTCGTAGGCGCGCGCGATCACGCGTTCGGCCGGCTGCCAGCGACGGCCGCCGATGCCGTCGGATTCCACGCGTCCGCCGAAGCCGACGACGTATTCCACATCCG
>JANOXT010000044.1:0-3335 GCA_031418555.1 Lysobacterales bacterium
CGTGCGATGCGGCAGCGAACACACCGCAGAGACGCGCTTGCCAGTGGCTGCATCGATATCGAAGCGCTCGCGTCCTGCGCTCCACAATCGCGCGCCGCGCTCGGCGAATGTCGGCGGCACCGCGCCGTCGAGGGTCCACGCTTTCATACGACGCTGACACAGCGATGCGGGCACGCTGTCTGCAGCGATACCCAGCGGCCAGCAGATCTCGACTTCGACAACATTCGACGGTGGCGGCAGCGGCAATGAATCGCGCGCATTGCCGGGCAGCGAATCCACCACTTCGAACAGCAGCGGCAATGCCGTGAGCGCGCCGTATTGACCGGGCAGCGGCGTGCCGTCGGGCCGACCTACCCACACGCCGACCGTGAAATGGCGCGTGCTGCCGACCGCCCAGGCATCGCGAAATCCGTAGCTGGTGCCGGTTTTCCAGGCGACGCGCGGACGCGAGCCACGATCGAACTGTTCGAGTTCGCCAGGACGCGGGTTGGATTCCAGAATCTCGCGCACGATCCACGCCGCGCCGGGGGACAGTGCGCGGCGATCGATTTTCGGATCCCTCGGCGTATAGCGCACGCGCCCGGCGATGCCGTTGCGGTTGAACGCGGCGTGCGCACCGACAATATCTTCCAGTCGCGCACCGGTACCGCCGAGGATCAACGCCAGATTCGGCTTGCTGTTCTGGGGGAATTTCAGCGCGATGCCGGCATGGTCGATGCGCGCTGCGAACCGCTGCGAACCGACGCGGTCGAGCAGGTCGACCGCGGGCACGTTCAACGACAGCCGCAGCGCCTGTGCGGCGCCGACCGGTCCGTTGAAGGATTCGCCGAAGTTGCCGGGACGGTAATCGCCGAAACTCTGCGGCGCGTCGATCAAGAGACTTTCGGAATGGATCATGCCGTCGTCGATCGCCATGCCGTAAAGAAACGGCTTGAGCGTGGACCCCGGCGAACGCCAGGCACGCACCATATCGACATGACCGAGCCGCGCCTTGTCGCCGAAGCGCAGCGAGCCGACGTAGGCACGCGCCTCCATGGTTTCGTTGTCGACCACCAGCAGCGCGGCCGACGTGCGTTCGGGTAAATTCGAGAAATACGAGGTGACGCGCTCTTCGAGCGTGCGCTGCAGGTTCGCGTCGATCGTCGAGGTGATGCGCGCGGCTTTCGGATGCGCAACGCGCAGACGCTGCGCCAACAGTGCGGCGCTGAGCGGCGGCTGCAGCTGGCGCGAGACGACAGGCTCGATCCGCGCGTCGTCCACCTCCGCTTTGCTCCATACGCCAAGCGCGGCCATGCGATCCAGCACTTTGTCGCGGGCGGCCTGCGCAGCTTGCGGATGGCGGTCCGGACGGCGCCTGCTGGGCGACTGCGGCAGCACCGCGAGCAGCGCAGCCTCCGCTTTCGACAGACGCGACGCCGGCTTGCCCAGATATGCCCAACTGGCGGCCTCGACGCCCTCGATGGTGCCGCCGAACGGCGCGCGTTCAAGGTAGAGCGTCAGAATTTCACGTTTCGACAGATGCGTTTCCAGCTGCACTGCGCGCAGGATCTGCCGCAGCTTGCGGAACGGCGTGCGCGTGTGTCGGGTGCGCTTCGCATCGAGGATGCGCGCGACTTGCATCGTCAATGTCGAACCGCCGGACACCACTTCGCCGTTGCCCATCATCTGCCCGCCGGCGCGCAGCAGCGCCAGCGGATTCACCCCGGGATGACGCCAGAACCAGCGGTCTTCGTAGTTGAGCAGCGCATCCAGGTACAGCGGAGACACCGATTCCAAGGTTGCTGGATAGCGCCACACGCCGTCGGCATCGGCGAACGCGCGCAGCGGCGTGCCATCGCGCGCGACGACCAGCGTGCTGGTGTCGCGCGCCTTCGGCAGCTGTGGCGGAAAGATCACATCGAGCAGCAGCAGCGACGACAGCAGCGCGGCGGTGCCCCAGCGGAGCCAGGGCAACAGACGTTTGATACGGACCTGCAGAAGTGGTGTGGCAGAGTGCGGCATGGTTGCGCGATCGGGATTCCTCGTATCGCTGGCAGGAGTGCTGCGACGGATAGTGCCCCCTCACCCAACCTTCGGGCACCCTCTCCCCGCCATGCGGGGAGAGGAGAGAGGGAAAAGCGAGCGCAGCAGCGACTGAGGCGCACCCACTCCCGCGTGCGGGAGTGGGAAGAGCGAGCGCAGCGGGTCAGGTTGAGGGAACCGCGGGCGAAAAGCTCGCGGCTGAAACCGCTCCTACCGGGGCTGTATCACGGTGATCGTAGCCGGCGACGACTTGCCGACACCGCGCAGCTGCGGGCGGTACATGTCTTCGACCAGCGACGGCGGCACGGTGTAGGTGCCCGGCGTCACCGCACGCACGAGATAGAACACGCGCGCGGCCTGGCCGCGGTTGAGTTTGATCGCAGCCACGAAGCGGTCGTCGCGGTACTCCTCATGCAGCACATCGGCGGCGCTGCCGCGATCGGTGATCTCGATACCGTCGACCACCACGTCCGCCCACTGTTTGGCGTCGCTCAGGTTGAAGTTTTCGATTTCCAAGCCTGCCGGCAACAGATCGGTCAACAGCGCATCGGGCATCGTCTGATCGGCGGTGATACTGAGCGCAACGATCAACGCTTCGCCTTCGGTGATCGGACCAGGCTTCCACGGTTTGCCGTCGGTGGTGTACCACTTGCGTTCGATGCCGATCACCGATTTGTCTTCGCCCGGCGGCGTACGCGGCACGCCGGCGACTTCGAGGCTGGCGTACAGCGGCACCGCACCCTGCGGCTCGAAACGAAAGCCGCGCGCGAGCGTGGTGTAGTCGACGCGACGCCCCTGCATGCGGCGTTCCGTCACCGGATCGCTGGCATCGCCCAGCCGCCACACGCCCGAGACCATTTTCTTCTGATCGGCCAACAGCGCCTTGCCGACGCGGGCCAGTGCGACCTGCTCCTGGGTGCTGAGATAGAACCAGCGATAGTCGCGACGCACATCGAGTTCCTTGCCCAGCGCGACCACCTTGGCATCGTATTCCGGCTTGCCAAGACCACGTTCGTGGGTGAGCGCGATCATCAGCGCGCTGTCGCGCAGCGGGCTGCTGTAATCGCCCAGATACTCGTAGCTGCCCTTGAACGCGAAGCCCGCAGCGATCGCCTTGTTACCGCGGTTCTTGTCGCCCTGCAGCGACAGCGCCAACCCAAGATGCACCATCGCAAGACCGTTCTTGGCCTTGCCGCGTTCGTTGTCGTACAGCGCACGCAGCGTGCCCAGCGGTGCGCGGTTCACGCGCGCCAACACATAGCCGGCATGCGCCTGATACGCGAACTTCAGGTGATCGCGATAGGTCTGGCCGT
>JANOXT010000045.1:0-8544 GCA_031418555.1 Lysobacterales bacterium
TGAGCCAGCGAGAGTGAGTACTGGCATGTCCTGAGTTCGCGATGTCCCAAACGCGCCAGTTCGACAAAGAAGCCCCACTTACGCGGGGCTTCTTTTTTTTTAGCAGAGCGGTCTGCAGGTCGCTGAACCAAGGACGGAACGACAAAAGCCGCTCTAGCATCAGACCCTGAACCGACAGGCTTACGCAGTGACCGTATCCGCTACATCCTTGTAATCGGCGATCTGATCGAAATTCATGTAGCGGTAGATCTCCGCGCCATGTGCGTCGAGCACACCCATATCAGCCATGTATTCGGCCTTGGTTGGAATACGGCCAAGGCGCGAGCAGATCGCCGCCAGTTCGGCTGAGCCCAAATACACATTCGCATTCTTGCCGAGCCGGTTCGGGAAGTTGCGGGTGCTGGTGGAGAACACGGATGCGCCTTCGCGCACCTGCGCCTGGTTGCCCATGCACAGCGAGCAGCCGGGCATTTCCATGCGTGCGCCTGCCGTTCCAAACGTGCCGTAGTGGCCTTCTTTCGTGAGCTCCGACGCGTCCATCTTGGTCGGCGGTGCCACCCACAGGCGGGTCGGAATGTCGCGCTTGCCTTCCAGCAGCTTGGCAGCGGCGCGGAAGTGGCCGATGTTGGTCATGCATGAGCCGATGAACACTTCGTCGATCTTTGCACCTGCGACTTCCGACAGCGTCTTGACGTCGTCCGGGTCGTTCGGGCAAGCCAAAATCGGCTCGTGCACATCGGCAAGATCGATCTCGATCACCGCCGCGTATTCGGCGTCGGCATCGGCTTGCAGCAGCTGCGGATCGGCCAGCCAGGCTTCCATCTTCTTGATCCGGCGCGCGATCGAGCGCGGGTCGGCGTAGCCCTCGGCGATCATCCACTTCAGCATGGTGATATTGCTGTTGAGGTATTCGATGATCGGTGCCTTGTCCAGGTGCACGGTGCAGCCGGCGGCGGAGCGCTCCGCCGAGGCGTCGGACAGCTCGAACGCCTGCTCCACTTTCAGATGCGGCAGGCCTTCGATTTCGAGAATGCGGCCGGAGAAGATGTTTTGCTTGCCCTGCTTCGCTACGGTGAGCAGACCAGCCTTGATGGCGTACAGCGGAATGGCGTTGACCAGATCGCGTAGCGTGACGCCCGGCTGCAGCGTGCCTTTGAAGCGCACCAGCACCGATTCGGGCATATCCAGCGGCATCACGCCGGTGGCCGCCGCGAACGCGACCAGACCGGAGCCCGCCGGGAACGAAATGCCAACCGGGAAGCGCGTGTGCGAGTCGCCGCCAGTGCCGACGGTGTCGGGCAGCAGCATCCGGTTGAGCCAGCTGTGGATGATGCCGTAACCGGGACGCAACGAGATGCCGCCGCGGTTGGAGATGAATTCCGGCAGCGTGTGGTGGGTCTTCACATCGACTTGCTTTGGATATGCAGCGGTGTGGCAGAACGACTGCATGACCAGATCGGCGGAGAAACCAAGGCAGGCCAGATCCTTCAGTTCATCGCGGGTCATCGGGCCGGTGGTGTCCTGCGAACCGACGGAAGTCATCTTCGGTTCGCAGTACGCGCCGGGCCGGATGCCTTGGCCTTCCGGCAAACCGCAGGCGCGGCCGACCATTTTCTGCGCCAGCGAGAAACCCTTGGTGCTTTCGGCGGGCAGCTGCGGCAGACGGAACAGCGTCGACACCGGCAGGTCCAAGGCTTCGCGCGCTTTCGCGGTCAGACCGCGGCCAACGATCAGCGGGATGCGGCCACCGGCGCGCACTTCGTCGAACAGCACCTCAGACTTCACCTTGAATTCGGCGATCACGGCACCGTCTTTGAGCGCCTTGCCGTCGTAAGGACGCAGTTCGACCACGTCGCCCTGCTCCATCTTCGACACGTCGAGTTCGATCGGCAGCGCGCCGGCGTCTTCCATCGTGTTGTAGAAAATCGGCGCGATTTTCGCACCCAGACAGACGCCGCCGAAGCGCTTGTTCGGAATGAACGGAATGTCTTCGCCGGTCCACCACAGCACCGAGTTGGTCGCGGACTTGCGGCTGGAACCGGTGCCGACCACATCGCCCACATAGGCGACCAGATGGCCTTTGTTCTTGAGGTCGAGGATCTGCTGGATCGGACCGCGCTTGCCGTCTTCCTCCGGCACGAACGCCGCGTAGTCGCGCTTGTTCTTCAGCATCGCCAGCGCGTGCATCGGGATGTCCGGGCGCGTGGTCGCATCGGGCGCCGGCGACAGGTCGTCGGTGTTGGTTTCGCCCGGCACCTTGAACACGGTGATGGTCAGGCTCTGCGGCACTTCCGGCTTGCTGGTGAACCATTCGGCGTCGGCCCAGCTCTGCAGCACGGCCTTGGCGTTGGCGTTGCCGCTTTTCGCTTTCTCTTCGACATCGTGGAAAGCGTCGAACATCAACAGCGTGTGCTTCAGCGCCTCGGCGGCGATGGTGCCGACGATGGCGTCATCGAGCAGTTCCACCAGCGGATGGATGTTGTAGCCGCCCAGCATCGTGCCCAGCAGTTCGGTAGCGCGCGCGCGGCTGATCAGCGCGCAGACTTCGGTGCCGAACGCGACCGCAGCCAGATACGAAGCCTTCACTTTCGCGGCGTCGTCGACGCCGGCCGGGACGCGGTTGGTGATTAGATCGACGAGCACGGTGCCCTCATCAGCCGGCGGAGCTTTCAGCAGCTCAATGACCTCAGCGGTCTGCTGCGCACTGAGCGGCAGCGGTGGGATGCCGAGCGCGGCGCGTTCGGCGGCATGTTGGCGGTAAGCGACGAGCATCTGGAACTCCTGGGTCTGACTGGCTTTGAATGGGGTATGCGGTGCGGCGCTTCAAACGGTAGGGACGATGAGCTTGAGGCCTTTGAAGTAGTCGCGGAAGAAGCGGTCGTCGCGGGTGATCAGGCCATTGCACTGCAGCAGCGCATGGGCACCGATCAGGAAATCTGGGGCGGCTCGGGGATCTGCTGTGCTGTGCTGCCTTGAACGCTCGCGGAACCTGCGCTGCATTTCGCCGGCGCGCAGGGCTGATTTGGCTTCCAGCGGACTGAACCGGATGCTCATGTCCTCCAGGACGGCGAGCGCATCGGCGCCGTCGCGCAGCGACCCGCAGACCTCCGCCAACGCCACATCGCAGACCACGACCGGACCGGCGCTCAGACACTGGCGCAGACAGGCCTCGGCAGCATCGGCATGGGGGCCGTCTGCCAGCAGGTCGATAAGGACGGAGGAGTCGATGGCGATCACGGCTGCGGTTCGGCTTCGTGAGCGTCATCGATGACGTGACCGCGCACCGCCTGCATCGCCTCATCGGTAGAAGCGAATCCGTCGAGTTTGAAACGGCCGCGGGCGCGTGAGATGGCATCGTCTACGGATTTGCGCAGCACAATCCGGCTGCCTTCCAGCTCAACCTTGAGTACGCTGCCCTTGGTCAGCCCCAGCGCATCGCGTACGGCCTTCGGCAGGGTGATCTGGCCTCGTTCGGCAACTGTCGCTTCCATGGGCATATTTCCGGTGCGGTATGCCGCAATAATACATACTTTAAAATACATACTCCAGCCTGTCATGAACACATTGCTGTTCTTGGCACTATCCGCCGTGCAGGCCGCAATCCGGCAAGCCACTTTCTTCATTTGTGCTCCCTGGAGGGGATAATCGGTCGTCCCAACCCGTGGAGCCTGACATGCGCGATGCCTTTGGTACCCGCAGCCGCCTCGATATCAACGGCCGTTCCCTGACCTATTTCAGTCTGCCGCGACTTGAATCGCGCTTCGGATCGCTTGCCCGCCTCCCCTATTCGATGAAGATCCTGCTGGAGAATCTGCTTCGGCATGAGGACGGCCTGACCGTTCTGCCGACGCATATCGAAGCCGTCGCTCAGTGGGATGCGATGAAAGAGCCCGATACGGAAATCGCGTTCATGCCGGCGCGGGTGGTGCTGCAGGATTTCACCGGCGTGCCTTGTGTAGTCGATTTTGCCGCCATGCGCGATGCGGTCGCGAAACTGGGCGGACGCCCGGATCAGATCAATCCGCTGATTCCATCGGAGCTCGTGATCGACCATTCGGTGCAGGTCGACGTGTTCGGCAAGGCCGAAGCGCTGGATCTCAACGGCCAGATCGAGTTTTCGCGCAACCAGGAGCGCTACAGCTTCCTGCGCTGGGGTCAGAAGGCATTCGCCAACTTCAAGGTGGTTCCGCCCAATACCGGCATCGTCCATCAGGTGAATCTTGAGCATCTCGCCCGCGTTGTGATGCAGCGCGCAATCAACGGCGAGTGGTACGCCTTCCCTGACACTGTATTCGGCACCGATTCGCACACCACGATGATCAACGGCATCGGCGTGCTGGGTTGGGGCGTGGGCGGTATCGAAGCCGAAGCGGCGATGCTGGGCCAGCCGTCGTCGATGCTGATTCCGCAGGTGGTCGGCTTCAAACTCACCGGCAAACTGCCCGAAGGCGCCACCGCGACCGATCTGGTCCTCACCGTCACCCAGATGCTGCGGAAGTTCGGCGTGGTCGGCAAGTTCGTCGAATTTTTTGGCGAAGGCCTGCAGCATCTGCCGCTGGCGGATCGCGCGACGATCGCCAACATGGCGCCGGAATACGGCGCGACCTGCGGTATTTTTCCTATCGACGCCGAATCGCTGACCTATCTGCGTCTGTCCGGCCGCAGCGAAGCGCAGATCGCGCTGGTCGAGGCCTATGCCAAAGCGCAGGGGATGTGGCACGACACAGATACGCCGCAAGCGACCTACTCGGCCACGCTTGCGCTGGATCTTGCCGAGGTGAAACCATCCCTGGCAGGTCCGAAACGCCCGCAGGACCGCGTGCTGCTGGAAGCCGTGCAGGCCGATTTTCACGTCAACCTGTTGGGCCTGACCGCCACCCGTAAACCCCGGCGCGAGGAAACCACGCGCATGGATGCCGAAGGTGCCGCGCAGCCGCAGGCCGAGCATCTGGCGTCCAAACCGAAGACGAAAATCCGAATCCGCGACACCGACTGCGAACTCACCGACGGCTCGGTGGTGATCGCGGCGATCACGTCCTGCACCAACACTTCGAACCCGGCAGTGATGCTCGGTGCAGGCTTGCTGGCCCGCAAGGCGGTGGCGAAAGGCCTGACATCAGCGCCGTGGGTGAAAACCTCGCTGGGCCCGGGCTCGCTGGTAGTGACTGATTATCTTGAAAAAGCCGGCGTGCTCGCCGATCTCGAAGCGCTGGGATTTTTCGTGGTCGGCTACGGCTGCACCACGTGCATCGGCAACTCCGGCCCGCTGCCCGATGAAGTGTCCAAAGGGATCGCCGATGGCGACCTTGCGGTCGCTTCGGTGCTGTCGGGGAACCGCAACTTCGAAGGTCGCGTCCACCCGGAAGTAAAGATGAATTATCTGGCTTCGCCGCCATTGGTGGTGGCCTATGCCTTGGCAGGCACCGTCGACATCGACCTCACCACTCAGCCCTTGGGCACCGGTAGCGATGGCCAACCCGTCTATTTGCGCGATATCTGGCCGACCAACAAGGAGATCGGCGACACCATCGCAGCGACGGTGGGGCCCGAGATGTTCGCCAAGAACTATGCGGATGTGTTCAAGGGCGACAGCCGCTGGAACAGCATCGCATCGCCCGAAGGCGAATCATTCCGCTGGGACGAGACCTCCACCTACATCAAGCATCCGCCCTATTTCGACGGCATGACGATGGCTGTCGGCACGATCGATGATATTCACAGCGCTCGCGTCATGGGCGTGTTTGGCGACTCCATCACCACCGACCACATCTCTCCGGCCGGCAACATCAAGGCCGACTCACCCGCAGGCAGATTCCTGCAGGCGCGCGGTGTGGCGCCCGCCGATTTCAACAGCTATGGCTCACGCCGCGGCAACGACGACGTCATGGTGCGCGGCACCTTCGCCAACATCCGCATCAAGAACCTGATGCTGGGGGGCGAGGAAGGCGGCAACACCCTGCACTTCCCTTCGCGCGAAACCTTGGCCATCTACGACGCAGCGATGCGCTACAAGGCCGATGGCGTGCCGTTGGTGGTCATGGCCGGCAAGGAATACGGCACCGGTTCCAGCCGCGACTGGGCGGCAAAGGGCACTAACCTGCTGGGGGTGAAGGCGGTGATCGCCGAAAGCTTCGAGCGCATCCATCGCTCCAATCTGGTGGGTATGGGCGTGCTGCCGCTGCAGTTCGAGGAGAGCCAGAACGCGCAGACGCTGGGTTTGAACGGCTCCGAAGTCATCGATATCACCGGCCTCGATGACGGCGCCGCAAAGATCGCCACCGTGGTTGCCCGCGGCGCCGATGGCAGCGAACGGCGCTTCACCACCAAGGTTTTGCTGCTGACCCCGAAGGAGATCGAATACTTCAGGCACGGCGGAATCCTGCATTACGTGCTCCGGCAACTGGCGTCGAAATAGAGCGTCTGCCCCGCATCCGGACGACCGGACTCCTGTCAGTCGCAGGGCGGTGCTGCATTCGGGGGCCTCATACGCCCCCGAAACATACGGCAGCGTCTTGCGGCCCCCTAGAGCCTATGCTCCAATCCAAGGGATAAACCAGAACCGCAATCCAGCGGTCGGACAACAGGTGGAGGGCCTAATGAATCTTGAACGTCCGTGGCTTGCGAGTTATCCCGCAGGCGTGCCTCAAGAGATCGATCCGGAAGAATTTCCATCGATCGTATCCGTGCTGCAGTCGTCGCTGGAGAAATACCGCGATCGTCCGGCGTTCTCCAACATGGGCCGGTCCATCACCTACGCCGAGGTCGACAACTACAGCAAGCAGTTCGCCGCCTATCTGCTGGGCGAGCTGAAGCTCAAGAAAGGCGACCGCGTCGCGATCATGATGCCGAACTGCCTGCAGTATCCGATAGCCATTTTCGGCGTATTGCGCGCTGGATTGACGGTGGTCAACACCAATCCGATGTACACGGCACGCGAGTTGAAACATCAGCTGGTCGATTCCGGAGCCAGCGCGATTCTGGTCTTCGACAACTTCGCGAAAACCGTTCAGGACGTGGTCGCGGAAACCTCGATCAAACAGGTGATTACCACCGGCCTGGGCGACATGTTGCCGTTTCCAAAAGGCGCGATCGTCAATTTCGTAATGAAATACGTGAAGAAGTTGATCCCGGAGTTCGACATCCCCGGCGCCGTCCGTTTCAAGAACACTCTCACGCTCGGTCAAATGCATACGTTGCCCAACGTGGATATCGCTTCGAGCGACATCGCCTTCCTGCAGTACACCGGCGGCACCACCGGCGTCGCCAAGGGCGCGATGCTGACCCACCGCAATCTGGTTTCGAACATGCAGCAATCGAATGCATGGATCAGCGCGAACACGAAGGTAGGCTCGGAAATCATCATCACTGCGCTGCCGCTTTACCATATCTTCGCGCTCACTGCGAACTGTCTGGTTTTCATGAAACTCGGCGGGCAGAACCACCTGATTACCAATCCGCGGGATATGCCCGGTTTCGTGAAAGAGCTCAGCTCGATTCCCTTCACCGCGATCACTGGGGTCAATACCCTGTTCAACGGTCTGCTGAACACGCCAGGCTTCGAGAAGATCGATTTCTCGCACCTGCGGCTCACGCTGGGCGGCGGCATGGCCGTGCAGCGTGCGGTTGCCGAACGCTGGAAAAAAGCCACCGGATGTACTTTGGTGGAAGCGTATGGCCTTACCGAAACCTCTCCGGCCGCCTGCATGAATCCGCTGGATCTGCCCGAATACAACGGCGCCATCGGCCTGCCCATTCCTTCCACCGATGCCTGCGTCAAAGACGATGAGGGTCGCATCCTGCCGCAAGGCGAGACCGGCGAACTTTGCATCAAGGGGCCCCAAGTCATGAAGGGCTATTGGCAGCTGCCGGCAGAAACCGCACACAGCATCGACAGCGATGGCTGGCTGCATACCGGCGACATCGCGCGGATGGACGACAAAGGATTTTTCTTCATCGTTGATCGAAAGAAAGACATGATCCTGGTATCCGGTTTCAACGTTTATCCGAACGAAGTGGAAGACGTGATCGCGATGATGCCCGGCGTACTCGAAGTGGCTGCGGTCGGCGTGCTGGACGACAAATCCGGCGAAGCGGTCAAGGTCGTGATCGTGAAGAAAGACCCCAATCTCACCGTCGAACAGGTCAAAGCGCACGCCCGCGAAAACCTTACCGGCTACAAACAGCCGAAATCCGTCGAGTTCCGCACCGAGCTTCCGAAGACGAACGTGGGCAAAATTCTCCGCCGCGAATTGCGGGACCCGCCCCCCACGGCATAAAGCGACGCAGTTCGCAGTTCCAACAAGACAGGTCGGCCCTAGGGTCGACCTGTTTGATTTAGGAGCCGTGTTGGCTTGAACTTTCTACAGTTTCGGCGCATACAGGCGTCTTCCGGAATACATTCCGACTCGCCCACCCTTTCCGTACACTGGACCGCTTGGCCGGCACGCACGCTGACGAGTGACAGCCATGAACACAATGAGAGTTTTCGTGTTCTGTACGAAATCACGCGGACCCCACCAGCCAAAAGAATATGCTTCGCCGACA
>JANOXT010000046.1:0-4404 GCA_031418555.1 Lysobacterales bacterium
CGGTTCGCCGGTGATGACGTAGAAGTGCCACGGCTGGGTGTTCATCGACGACGGCGCGCGCATCGCGAGCGCCAGGATTTCCTCGATCAGCTGGCGCGCAACCGGCTCCTGCTTGTAACCCCGGCAACTGCGGCGGCCGAGTACGACCTCATCGAACTTCATCGCTTGCTCCATGTTTGAAAGGGTTGGTGGGGACGGTGGGACTGGAACCCACACGAGCAAACCTCAGGGCATTCTAAGTCCCCGGGGCCTAGCATATATCATGCTGTAATATCCTGATTAAATATCCGATCTGGCAAATCAAGCGATAGTCGAATGCGGAGGCCATACGCGCCATGTCACGCGCTCCCAGTCCGTGGATCGCTGCACGGGTGCGCCACTGCGTGACAGCGGTTTGGACTTCCTCGACGATTTCGTGGGCGGCAGGCTGCTTCAATCCACACTGGCGCGCCATCCCGAATGCCACATCAAGCGAGGCGGTATCGTCGGCCTCGTCGATGGCGAGGCTCAAGACGCGCGCCTTCACGTCGACCGGCGTCGGATTCATGCCGTAGGCCGGTGACAAGCGCCAGCCCCCGGCACCGTCATACAGGAAGCCGTGATTGCGAAAGTGGTCGTCGGTGTTGGAAATCAGGATATTAAACACGATGCGCGGCCACAGCTGCGCGCAATGCGACAACGGGCGGAGCTATCTTTGTCCCTCTGCCGCTATGGAATAGCAACGTGGCCCGCGCGCGCAGACATATTCGCCGGAAGCCCTAGCCGACCATTTCCTCGAGATCCGGCAGGGTCTCCAGGTGCCGGCGAGCCTCGGCCAGAAATGCGCCGGTGACATCGTCGATGCCGCCGTCCGCGTTCGGTCTGCCGATCCATGGCGGGACTTGCTCCGGCCGAAACAGGACATGATCGAAATTGTGGCGCGTCAGGCCGATCAGGCCGATCGTGACACCCCCTTCTTCCCGTCCGGAATCGGCCTGAGCAACGGCGCGCATCGCTTCAAGCCATCGTTCGGTCGAGGCGTCGCGGTAGAGCGCCATCAGCCGGGCCGGGCTGCCATCCGCCGGATCGCTGAAATCGGCCGACATCAGGCCCTTGCCGATCCGCAGCAGATAGCGCCAGCCGACCGCAAAGACGCCCTCTGCGGCGAGTGGTCCGTTGCCGTCGGCCAGTTTCTGTGGATCGAGCCGGAACAGCGGTACGGGCCGGTGCGCGCGAATGGCCTTTTTCCGGCCCGCGAAGATCGGCTGCGCGAGCAGTTCGGCGGCGACTTCGGCGCGGTATCCGGGGGTGGGTGTGGCGAGGGCGATCGTCATCGTCATAGCCTGGGATAGATGTGGGACAGGCGGGCCCGGCCGCGGTTGACTTCGAAGTTCCTGTTGAATTCGCTCCATGTGACCGGATTGTTCAGACTGACCGGTGTGGGCGCAAACTCGCTAAAAATCGGCGATAGGTAACGCACGACGGGATCGTCGCCCAAGCCGCACGCGACGATCAGAATGAAATGGGCTTCGCCGCCGCCGAATTGCACCCGCGCGGCGACGGGCCGCATGGCCAGTTCGGTCCTGAGGAGAGTCAGCGCGTTCGCGTGAGCGGGGATGAACACGTTCTCGAGCGTCAATCCCCAGCCCGACATCGCGAGACGCAAGTCGTGCGGGTCATCGCACTTTAGCGCACAACCATGCGCCGCCGTGCAGTTACCGGAGGTATGGGAACTCAGGCTCGTGATCGGACAATTCTTGCCGGTGTGCCGGTTGACGATCTGCTGTTGGGTCTGCTGGTTGTGATCCAGCGCCAGAACCGCCTGGCTCACCGCGGCCCAGCACCATTGCGGACCCTGCTGGGTCAGCACGACGGGGAGCGCGCCGCCGACGATGCTCTCGGTTATCGAGAAGCTTTTCCACAGATTGCGCGATTCGGCGCGGGGCCGCGCCAGCACGGTCGCGCGGCCCATGAAATGGGGAACGCCGCGCCGCGGTAGCTTGCGATAGGCCAGTGATCGGCTCGCCATGATCCGCCGCTCCGCTTCGTGCTGCTGCTAGGAACAGTTGCCCGCGAAGGCACTGGCCTTCAGCTGGTGAATGCGTTTGAGTTCGGTCAGCTTGGTGGTGCAGGCTAGGAAGCCAGTTTGGGTTATCTCGCCACCGGTTTCGACGGTGTAGCTGATGATGACGCCGCCACTGGCACGCACCGATGGCGCGCCTAGCGCCACGTCGATGCCTTTGCGTTTCAGCATGGTTCCGCTCGCTTTCTCGATCGTGACGGTGAGCAGGTTGGATGTCCCCAACTTCTCCTGCATGTCGTAACCGCGGATAATGTCGAGCAATGGCACGTTGCCTGTCGCATCGGCGGTGAGGGTCGACGTGACGAATTCGTCTGCCACCTTGATCGAAGACGCGACAACCTCATCCGGCTTCTGTTTGGGTTTGGCGTTGGCCTTCGCGATCCTGGCGCGCGTCGTCATCAACTTCTGCAATAATACATAGGGCTTGCTATTGGAGATGTCCGATCGACGCTTCGGGGCCAGCAGGCTGAATGTGTTGGAAGCGCCCTCTGTTTTGGCGCGGGAGTCCACGATCGCCCGGGCGAGCAGCTTGCTGTCGAGAAGTGCGCCGCCGAGCGACGATATCTCGGTTTCCGAACGGAACACGGACGACAGGAACGGCAGCAGCGCCGTCAGCGCCACCAGCGGACCGCCGCCTCCGCTGCCATTGTCGTCGATAGGGATTTCCGCGTCGTCGTCGCCGCAGTTCAAGGTGTTCGTCAGGCGCATACAAATGCCTTGGTATTGCGCATCGAACAGCAGCCAGCGGTCGGTGGAGACCGCGTCGCTCGAAGATGCCACCAGAAAACTGCCGGCCTTGTTTTCGCTCCGGATCTGCGCCGCCGCCGCCTTGATCGCGAACGACGAGAGCAGCTCGCCTTCCAGAATTCCGCCCTGTTCCTTGACCGTATCGCCGCCCTTATCGTGCAGTCCCTCGATCGCGGTGGTCAGCGCGGTTACCTGCGTCAGCAGCTTGTCCGTTTTCGACGGCTCGTCGCTTTTCTCGTCCGCCGCCCGGAGCGGGGCCAGCGGGACCAGCGCCAGCGCGCAGATGGCAGCGATGCTGGTGGAAACGCGGCGGTTACGCATGGAACGGGTCATGGCGGTGCTCCTCGATCGGGACTTTCAGCTTCGCCGCCGACAATCGCTGGGGGCTGCGGCGAAGTCTGTGGGATTTCGCACGTTCCGCGCGTTGCAGCGGCCGCCGATCGTGTGAGTTTTGTCACATAACGCCGGTTTACCGGCATCCGCGATTGCCGCTGGTTCGGCTTGCTGGCAATTTGACGACCGATGACCGATGCGGCGTCGGGATCCGCCGGTCGAACGGGGGCAAGGGGGCACACCATGGCGCGCGATGTCAGCAGCAAGTCGATCGACGGGATCGTCGATCTGGTGGTGTGGGCACCAGTCAAGGAAGGCTTCATCCACGCCTTCGAGAACGTCACTTATGCGACCCGCGCCAAGCTGGTGGCCGAGGCGCTGCACAAGGTGCGCGCCAGCCTGCGCGAGTATGAGGCCGAGGCTTACTACTCCGACACGACCGAACGCATCCTGTCGCTGTTCGATTTCCGCATTGGCGTGGTCGATCGCGATCTGCTGGCGCGTGACATGGCAAACGGCGGCGTGATGGCGAGCGCCCGGCCGCGCCAGTACATCTACATCGTGGCGACGTTCGATGCCGCGCTCGAGCCGTACATGCGTTTGATCTGGCATCCGCTGGGGCCGTTTCTCGACCTGCTGATGTGCAATTGCGAGGGCTATGTCCCGGCAACCGAATCGAGTTTTGCCGATTATCTGGAATGGGTGCGTGATCATCAGATCGATTCGGGCATCTTTTATTCGACCACCGGCCTTTCGGTACGCGACGAACTCTACCTGTCGAAGCTGGAGAAACTGGAACGCGGCGCGCTGGGTCGTCCGGATGACGATGTCGCCAGGGCCAAGATGACACTGGATTTTCCCGAGGAAGTCTCGGCGGCGCGGCGCAAGGCGGCGATCGTCAAGCTGGGACCGGACCTTGGCGGGGCAGTCATCACCCGCCCCGCGCTGGAGGCGCTCAACGTCCTTTACAAGTTGGCCGACTATTATCCGCCTGACCGGCTGGTTCCCGAAACGGCGGCCGAAGTGAAGGCGCGCGACGGAGACCCGCTCGACCCCCATCCCGCCGATGGCCGTTTCCTGCTGCGCGCGGCGCGCAGTCTGCTGAAGGAATGGAATTCGAAACGCGTCGTCAATCCGGTGATACGCCAGTTGTACAAGGAGCCACTCGACTGGTTCGAGAAAAGCCTGCTGCACACGCCGCAGATGCCGGTGCGGCCCGATCCGGCGGACGACCGGGGCCAGGTGCAGGGCGGCATTCTCAC
>JANOXT010000047.1:0-14002 GCA_031418555.1 Lysobacterales bacterium
GGTCACCGTGACCGTGTATGTCGTTGTTGCTATTGGCGACACCGCAATCGATCTCGACAAGGAAGCTGCCGTCGAAAAACCGCGTGAAGAAAAAGTTGTGATTCCCGAGCTGCCCAAAGGCACCAATACCGCCGGAAGTCCCGATTTTGCCGAGCTGCAGCAAGAGCCGCAGCCTGTGCCTATCCAAGAACTCCCACCTTTGCCGCCGGAAGAGCCGACACGCGCGTCGCCGCAAAATCGCTCTCAACAGCGTGACAACGACCGCGACCAGTCTGCTTCCGGTCCTCAGGGGCCGACCCTGGCGGAACGGCGTATGGGCTTCACCGAAAGTCAAAGGGGTGGCGGTTCTAGCGGTTCGGCGCCGGGTGGACCGAACGATCCGGTAGTAAGCGCGATGCTCGACAATCTCAGAGCATCGACTCAGCCTGCAGGCGCACCGGCTCCTGCGGGTGCGGGCGGCCAATCTAACTCAGGTAAGAAAGTCAGCATCGCCCAGTACCAACGCAATCCGGACACGCTGATGGTCCGCGGTACCTATATCCGGTGCGTGCTTGAGACGCGGATCATTACTGACTATCCGGGTTACACCTCTTGCATCGTCACTGAGCCTGTCTATTCGATCAACGGGCGTAAGTTGCTGCTGCCGAAGGGCTCAAAAGCGCTAGGTCGTTATCAGGGCGAGCCCACTGGTCCGCGCGTCGCCGTCGTCTGGGATCGCATCACGACTCCGAATGGTCTGGACCTTACGCTTGAGGGTCCTGGCGTCGACAATCTCGGCGGTTCCGGGCATCCGGGCGATTACAACGGACACTTGTTCAGCAAGCTCGGCTCTGCCTTGATGATCAGCCTGATCAGCGACGTATTCAAATATGCGGCTGCCGAAAACGGCCCGAAGACCGACTCTGTGACCTCGGGCGGTAACATCGTGAGTCAGCCATTCGAGAGCAACACCGCGAAAACAGTCGAGAGGATGGCCAATCAGGTGCTGGCTAAATCGTTGTCACGACCGGCAACAGTCACGATCAACCAAGGCACGGTGCTCAATATCTACGTCGCTGGCGACGTCGATTTCTCCGGCGTGATTCGTCGGTGATCGCGCCCGTTATCGATCAGAAGCTGTACTGACTCGTCTTCATGGATATCGACAACTCTCCGATCGCCAACGTTTCCAACGATTTCCTGGAGTATCAGTACAGTGTGCTCGGCATTCTCGAGTACATGAGCTCCCCGGAAGTCACCGAAATATGCATCAATAAACCCGGTGAGCTCTATCTGGAGACAAGCAAGGGCTGGCAGCATATCGAAGTGCCGACGCTCACTTTCGACCGGGCGCGGCAGTTCTGTACTGCAGTCGTGAACGAAAGCAATACAGGGCAGCGCATCACCGACGTCGATCCGGTGGTGTCGCTGACTTTTCCGACCGGGCAACGCGCCCAGTTCGTGATTCCTCCCGCCTGCGATGCGGGCAAAACGTCGATTACCATCCGTTTGCCGGCAAAGCGGAACTTCACGCTGCAAAGCTATGAGGAAAGCGGCTTCTTCAAGCAGATTCTTGAAGGTGACCCGGAAGTGAGCGATCACGACAAAGAGCTCTTGCAGTTGCGTGCGGATCGCGACTACGCCGAGTTTTTCAAGAAATCGGTGATGTACAAGAAGAATGTGGTGGTTGCCGGCGCGACCGGCAGCGGTAAAACCACGTTCATGAAATCTCTGGTGGGCCACATACCTCATGAAGAGCGGCTGGTAACGATTGAAGATGCGCGCGAGCTGTTCATCGAGCAGCCGAACATCGTGCATCTGCTTTACTCCAAGGGCGGCCAGAGCGCCAGCAACGTTACCGCCAAGACCTGCATGGAAGCCTGTCTGCGCATGAAGCCAGACCGGATCATCCTGGCCGAGCTTCGTGGCGACGAGGCGTTTTATTTCATCCGCAACTGCGCATCCGGCCATCCCGGGTCCATTACCAGTTGCCATGCGGGCAGCACATCGCAGACATGGGATCAGCTTGCGCTGATGGTCAAGGCGTCTAACGAAGGCTCCGGACTGGAATTCGAGGTCATCAAGCGCCTGCTGATGCTGACGATTGATATCGTGGTGCACATCAAAGCGCATGCTGGGAAACGCTACATCACCGGCATCGACTACGACCCGAAGCGCATGCTTGGCCTCTGAGCCGTTTGCGTTCGACATCGCGCGGACGATGCATCCGTCGTACTCCACGGTGTCTCAGTAGTGCGTTTCTTCTATCCAGATTTTGCCGTCCGCCATGATGCGGACCGTGATCCAGCGGTCGTACTCGTCTTCCCGCAGCGGCGCGACAACGCATATGCACAGTGCGCTGGCGATCGCTGCGACGGTATTGCTGTGGCCGATCACCAGCACGGTTCCTGCCGGATGCATGTTTCGCAATGTGGCGGCGAAGTCTGCCGCAGGTATGTCCGCAGCGTAGGTTTGCACTTGGAGGCCATGCGCTTGGGCGGTTGGCGAAGCGGTCATCTGCGTGCGCCGATAGCCGGTGGCGTAAACCGCCGCCACGCGCTTTCCGGTCAACAGTCCAGCCAGTCGCTGCGCCCGCACGCGACCGGTATCGCTCAAGGTCGGATCTTTGGGTTCGTCCAAAGATTTTTCGGCGTGACGGACGATCACGAACAGCGTTTGCTCTCCGGCCGCATTCACCGCCGATCTTGTCGTGCACCCTGTCGCCATGACCGCAGCCAATACTGCAGTCGCGATTGAGCGTAAGAGCGGCTTCACCTTCATGAGGTGGTTCTCAGTGTCGCAAGCAGCCCGCGCGCCGTCTGCAATCGAATAGTAGCGTCGGGCAAGTCGAGTTTGATCCGCAGTTTGTCCGGCCCGTCCATCTGGTAGTGCTTCGGTTGACCCTGGATCAGGCGGATCACCGACATCGGGTCGACGTTGGGTTTCTCGACAAACTGGATCCTGCCGCCGGTCGCGCCCAGATCGAGCTTGCGGATGCCCAGTTCGGTAGCATCCAGTTTGAGCTCGGCGGTGGCGAACAGATGCTTGGCGGGGTCCGGCAGCAGACCGAAGCGATCGATCATTTCCACCTGCAGTTCGCGCAGATCATCCACGCTCCGCGCGCTGCTCACGCGTTTGTACAGCGTCAATCGGGTATGCACGTCTGGCAGGTAATCATCGGGAATCAATGCCGGAATATGCAGTTCGACGTCGGCGCCGCGGTGGTCGTGCAAGTCCAGGCCCAGTGCATCCACGCCGGGAAGTTTGCCCTGCTTGATACTGCGCACCGCGCGTTCCAGCAGTTCGGTGTACAGCGAGAATCCAATCTCCGCCATCTGTCCGCTCTGGTCTTCGCCGAGCAGTTCTCCGGCGCCGCGGATTTCCAGATCGTGCGTGGACAGCGTGAAGCCGGCGCCCAGTTCGTCCATCGAGGCGATCACTTCCAGCCGCTTTCGGGCATCGGCGGTGATGGTCCGTCCATCGGGAATGACCAGATACGCATAGGCGCGGTGATGCGAGCGGCCGACGCGGCCGCGCAGCTGATGCAGCTGCGCGAGGCCGAATTTGTCGGCGCGATTGATGACGATGGTGTTGGCGTTGGGAATATCGATACCCGATTCGATGATGGTCGAACACAGCAGCACGTTGAACCGCTGCTTGTGGAAGTCCAGCATCACCCGTTCCAGCTCGCGCTCGGGCATCTGGCCATGCGCGATGCCGATCCGCGCCTCGGGCACCAGCGCTTCGAGTTCGCGCTGCATGCGGCCGATGCTTTCGACATCGTTGTGCAGAAAGTACACCTGACCGCCGCGCGACAGCTCGCGCTGGAAAGCTTCGCGCAATTGGGTATCGTCCCAAGGCACCACGAAAGTCTGCACCGCCAGCCGATGCGCGGGCGGCGTGGCGATGATCGACAGGTCGCGCAGCCCGGCCATCGCCATATTCAGCGTGCGCGGGATCGGTGTGGCGGTGAGGGTCAGAAGATGGACATTGGCGCGCAGCGCCTTCAGCGCCTCTTTCTGGCGAACGCCGAATCGCTGTTCCTCGTCGACGATGACCAGCCCCAGATCCTTGAATTTGACGTCGCCCTGCAGCAAGCGGTGCGTACCGACAATCACGTCGATCCTGCCGTCCGCCAGCTTCACGATTTCGTCCTTGATTTCCTTGGTCGATTTGAAGCGGGACAATACTTCGACCTTCAGCGGCCAGTCGGCGAAACGGTCGCGCATCGTGCGGTAATGCTGTTCCGCAAGCAGCGTAGTCGGCACCAGAACTGCGACCTGTTTGCCGCCCATCGCAGCGGCGAATGCTGCGCGGACCGCGACTTCGGTCTTGCCGAAACCGACATCGCCGCAGACCACGCGGTCCATCGGCCGCGACGACGCGAGATCGCGCAGCACCGCTTCGATCGACGCCAGTTGGTCCGGCGTTTCTTCGAACGGAAAACTCGCGGCGAAAGGCTCGTAGCTGGCGCGGTCCACATCCAGCGCCAACCCGGCACGGGCATGGCGCTTCGCCTGAATTTCGAGAAGCTCCGCGGCGACATCGCGTACTTTCTCGACGGCTTTTTTCTTGGCCTTGGCCCAGGCTTCGCCGCCCAGCGAATGCAGCGGCGCGGTCTCCGGCGACGCGCCGGAATAGCGGCTGACCAGATGCAGCTGGGTGACCGGCACATACAGCCGGCCGCCCTTGGCGTATTCGATGTCGAGGTATTCGCCGATCTGGCCGCCGGCTTCGAGCGTGATCAGGCCACGATAGCGGCCCACGCCATGGTCTTCATGCACCACTGGCGCGCCTTCGTTCAGCTCGCCCAGATCGCGGATGATCGCTTCTGGCTCGCGGCCGGCGCGTTTGCGGCGACGCGGCTGCGAGGCGCGTTCCGGAAACAGCTGACGATCGGTGACGACGACCCACGGCTTCGCGGCATCGACCGCGAAACCGTTGTCCAGCGGCGCGACCGCGATGAAGGCTTGATCGGTGCTGTCGCTGGCGACGGCGTCGATGAAGGCCTGGAAATTGGCGACCACGCGCGGACGTACGTCCACAGCCTGGAGTACTTCCAGCAGCGCTTCGCGGCGGCCGGCAGAATCCGCTGCGATCAGCAGCCGTCCCGGATAGGCGGACAGCAGCGAGGTCAGCGCCGCTGCCGGCGCCAGATCTTTGGCGATCAGCGGCAGATCCGGCGCCGGCTGGGTGCCGGTGGAAAGGGCTTCATCGCGACGCGGGTGGCCCTCGCCGCAGATTTCGACGCGTCGGCCACGATTGAGCGTTTCGCGCAGCGTGTCCGGCGGCAGGTAAAGCTCTGCCGGCGGCAGCAGCGGCCGTTCGATGTCGTGGCGGCGCTGTTCGTAGCGTTCGCCGGTGGTGCGCCAGAAATGATCTGCCGCTTCGTTCACGCCTTCGCCGAGGATCGGCAGCACGTGTTCTGTGAGGTAATCGAACAGCGTCGACGTGCGCTCGAAGAACAGGGGCAGGTAATACTCGATGCCGGCCGGCGTCAGCCCGGCTTTGAGATCCTGGAACAGACCGCTGCGGCGCGTGTCGATGTCGAAACGGTTGCGCAGCGTGTCCATCGCGCGCTGCAGCGCGTCGCCTTCCATCGGCACTTCGCGCCCGGGCAGCATCTGCACCGACTGGTATTTGTCCAGCGAACGCTGCGATTCCGGATCGAAAGCGCGGATGGTGTCGATCTCGTCATCAAGCAGTTCGATCCGGTAGGGTTCTTCCGCACCCATCGGATAGATATCCAGCAGACCGCCGCGCACCGCGAAATCGCCGGGATCGAACACCTGCGGTACGTTGCGGTAGCCGGCGCCTTCCAGCCGGCGCTTTTCCGCGTCCATATCCAGCCGCTGGCCGACGCGCACATCGAAACTGCCGCCTACCAGGTGCGATAGCGGCGCGAGGCGCTGCATGAGCGTCTGCACCGGTACCACCAGCACGCCGCGCTGCAGCGTCGGCAAGCGGTGCAACGCGGCGAGGCGCTGGGAGACGATATCCGGATGCGGACTGAACTGGTCGTAGGGCAGGGTTTCCCAATCCGGAAAATGCATGATCGGCATTGCGCTGTCCGCGCCGGACAGGGTGCGCAGATCGTGTTCGAGCTGATGCGCGGACTGGTTGTCGCGCACCACCGCCAACAGCGGACCGTCGTGCACGCGCGCGACACGCAGGATCGTCCATGCCAAAGCGCTGGCACTTGCGGGCGCACGCCACCATGCGCGCGACTGCCCCGCTTTGGGCAGCAGACCTGAAAGAGAATCGGATGCGGATGCTGATGCGGAGGAGAGCACGGTGCCAGGCAGGATGCAGCGGGCCGCTAGGTTAGCCCCGACGGATCGCGGCGTCACCCTGCCTGACGACATATCCCTGACCCGGTGTCCGCTTTGTGTTCACAGTCGCGACTATGATTCGGCAGGCTGGCATGCCGCAATGAGGTGCCTGCCCCGACCCCGAGCCGCTTGCATCCGGTTCGGAGATTTTGATCGCGTTGTTTCCGATGTTCTTATTGTCATTCAAGGAGAAAGGCCATGACTCACCCAATCCGCAAATCCATGCCCCGCCGTTTCATGTTGACGGCTGTTTTTCTGGCCACCGCGGCCGTATCGGTTTCTGCTCTGGCCTATTGGCCCTGGGAGGCGGTATCCGTGACCAGTCACTATGACGCCAACGGCGGTTTGGTCGGCGTTGAAGCCGTCGGCGCCTGCGGCTTTCCGCTGGTCGGCGAAACCGGCGTCAGCACGAGCCAGCAGATGTACAGCTGCAGCGACATCAACAATATTCCGCTGCCGTTCTGAATGCGGTAGCGGGAGGGCGATGCCGGTGCGGCAGTGCCGGCATCGCAGCCGCCCGCAACGCACTCACTTCGGTATCGAAGGGTCGGTCAGATCCAGCGTGACCCGGACCAAGCCCGGAGAATCCGAAGTCTCGCGATGGAACCCTAAAGATTGCATCAGCGCCAACATCGCAGTGTTGTGCTCCAGCACCTCGCCGTAAAGACGCGTGAGCTGCGTGTCTCGCGCCCAGCGCACCAATTTCAGCATGAGGTGACGGCCGAGGCCCATTCCGCTGATGAAATGGCTGACCAGAATCGCGAATTCGCCCTCCCGCGTGTCCGGTTTGATCGCGATCCGGGCGACCGCGCCGATCAGTGCTTCGCCGGGAGGCAAGGGTTCGGCGACCACCAGTGCGAATTCGCTTTCGGTGTCTGGCCTGCAAAGTTTGGCGGCCGTTTCCGGCGTGAGTTCCTTGATCGCATAGAGAAAGCGCTGGCGGATCTCATCGGGGCGCAACAGACCAAAACCGAGCCGTAACGGTTCTGCGTCCTCAGGCTGGATCGGCCTGATCAGCACTTGGCGACCGTTGAGCAGTCGTTTGTATTCGTGCCATGGGGGGAGGCGGTCGTTGGTTTTCACCCCCGCAAATTGGCAAGACGAAGGTGAAGATATGCTCTAGGTCAATCTTGCATTGCATCCGGCATGATCACTCGGCGTAAACCTCCGAAGATGTTCAGTGTTCAGGCTCGCGTTGGCGATTTCGGCTTGCGCAGTTTTGCGATCAGAGTGACTGCCGCGACCACGATCGCACCTGCAACGATACCTACCGCCGCGTCGAACAGCATCCCGATCAGCCAGCCGAAGCTGCCATCCTTGAATGGTTCGATGAAGTGATGCAACGGCGCGATGCCATGGACAAGAATACTGCCGCCGACGAGAAACATCGCCGCAGTGCCGGCTACCGACAGAAATTTCATCAGCCACGGCGCGCCGCGCAGGATTGCGCCGCCGATGCCGCGTTTGAGCTTCGCCAGCGCGCTGTCGCGCACGTCGCGACTGAGCAGCAGACCCAAGTCATCCAATTTGACGATGCCGCCGACCAGCCCATATACGCCGACAGTCATGATGACTGCGATCGCCACCAATACCGTTAATTGCTGCGTAAAGTCTTCCTGCGCGACAGTGCCCAGCGAAATAACGATGATTTCGGCCGAAAGTATGAAATCAGTGCGCACCGCGCCCTTGATCTTGTCCTTTTCGAACGCGACCATATCGACCTGTTCGTCATTGACCGCCTTGACCAATTCGACGTGATGCGTGTCGTCCTCGTCTTTGCTGTGCAAAAATTTGTGCGCCAGTTTCTCCACGCCCTCATAGCAGAGAAACGCGCCGCCAAGCATCAGCAGCGGTGTGATCAGCGGAATGTTGATTCCGCGCGAATGCAGCCAATGTTCCAGCGCGCTGATCGCCAGCGCTGCGGGCACCAGGATCACCTTGTTGATCATCGAGCCTTTCGCGACCGCCCACACTACGGGCAGCTCGCGATCGGCGTTGACGCCGGAGACCTGCTGTGCGTTGAGCGCGAGATCGTCGCCGAGCACGCCGGCGGTTTTTTTGGCCGCGACTTTCGTCATTACCGACACGTCGTCGAGCAGCGAGGCGATATCGTCGATCAGGGCAAAGAGGCTGGAACCGGCCATGGCAGGGGTCGAAAAATGTGGGATGGCGGATTTTCGCATACAGCGTGCGGAGATGGCGGTTTCTGTCTCCCCATAAAACCGTGCTCAGGATGCGGGGCGCAGCCATTCGATCCGCGAAGACGCACCCGATTCGCCCAACGTATTGCGCAGCGCCGATACGCTGGCATTGAGCAGGCGGTCGAATTGCCACGGCGCATTGACGATCAACAGGCCGCTGCCGTTCATGCGCAGCGCCGAGTCGTCCGCGCGGATCAGCAGTTCGCAGATCAGCGCGGATTTCGCATACAAATGCGCGGCCTTGCGATAGAACGGCATCAGCGCGCTGCGGCGCTTGATCGGGTACCACAGCAGGTAGGTCGCCTGCGGCCAGCGCACCAGCGCATCGCGCAATGCGGACAGCGCGGTGTCGAACTCGTCAAGCTGCGTTTCGTAGGGCGGATCGATCAGTACCAGTCCGCGTGCGAATCGGGTATCGCCGATCTTCGGCGGCAGCAGCGCGTGCATGGCCGTATAGCCGTCGCGGGTGTATACCGCAATGCGCATGTCGCGGCCGAGGCTGTGCTTCAACAGTGCAGCCTCTTCATCGCGCAGCTCGCAGCAGGCGATGCGGTCCTGATCGCGCAGCGCGTGGGCCAGCAGCCAAGGCGAGCCCGGGTAGGCGAGGGGCTGGCCGGTTTCCGCGCGGCAGGTGGCAACCGCCGCGAGGTAACGGGCGATCGCGGCATTCTGAGGCGGCGCCGCCAGCAACCGACCGATGCCCCCCGCAGCTTCACCGGTCTTCAGCGCTGCCTCGCCGTCGAGCAGATAGATGCCGGCACCGGCATGAGTGTCCAACGCGTACAGCGGCGCTGGTTTGGCGACCAGCGCATCGCACAGCGCCAGCAGCGCGATGTGCTTGAGCGCATCGGCGTGGTTGCCGGCGTGGAAGGCGTGACGGTAATTCATGCAGCGGCGTTCATGCGGCATCGCGTGGTGTTGGGCCGTCATGGTATGCGAATCCCGGGCTGCGGCGGCCTACAATGCCGACAAAGCCTTTCCGACGCCCGCCGTGGCCGCCATGCCGACTATTCTCATCGCCGAAGACGAAACCGCGATCGCCGATACCATTCTCTACGCGCTGCGCAGCGAAGGTTTTGTGGCTGAACACGTGCTGCTGGGTGGCGAGGTTGCCCCCGCAGTTCGCGCGGGCGGCGTCGATCTGGTCCTGCTGGATATCGGTTTGCCGGATATCACCGGTTTCGATGTCTGCCGCACGCTGCGCACCTTCAGCGAAGTGCCAGTGATTTTTCTGACCGCGCGCGGCGGCGAAATCGACCGGGTCGTCGGGCTCGAACTCGGTGCGGACGATTACGTGGTCAAGCCTTTTTCGCCTCGCGAGCTGGTAGCGCGGGTGCGCGCGCGGCTGCGTCGACGCGCGCAGGCCGACACCGCGGCCTGGCAGACCCACGGTACGTTCGAGATCGATCGCGAAGGCAAGCGCATCCGCTACCGCGGCCAGGCGCTGGATCTCACCCGCTACGAATACGGCCTGCTCGATGCGCTGATGCAGCGCCCGGGCGCGGTGCTTTCGCGCACGCAGTTGATGGATCGGGTGTGGGCCGATGCGCTGGGCAGCAGCGACCGGACCGTCGATACGCATATCAAGACGCTGCGCGGCAAACTGCGGATCATGGACGAGAACGATGATCCGATCCGCACCCATCGTGGCCTCGGTTATTCGCTTGAGATTGCAGGGTAGTCGCTGCGCCAGCATGAACCTCTCCGCATGAAGCTCTCGGCATGAAGCTCTCCGCATGAAGATCGGCCTGCGCATCCTGTTGGGCTATTTCCTGATCGTGGCGTTGGCCGCGCTGCTGCTGGGCCGCGTGTTTCTGCAGGAAGTGAAGCCCGGCGTGCGCCAGGCGATGGAAGACACCCTGGTGGATACCGCCAATCTGCTTGCGGACCAGGCCAAGGACGATCTCATTGCTGGTCGCATCGCCGACGGCCGCTTCGCGGAGCACGTGCGCGCGCTGACCGATCGCGATCTTGGCGCCGAAATCTGGGGCTTCACCAAGCGCAAGGTCAGCACACGCATCTATGTCACCGATGTGCGCGGCATCGTCGTCTTCGATTCCAGCGGCGCGGATGTCGGCAAGGATTATTCGCGCTGGAACGATGTCTATCTCACGCTGCACGGGCGCTATGGCGCGCGCTCCTCTCGCAGCGATCCCGATGACGAAGCCAGCTCGGTCATGCATGTGGCGGCGCCGATCATCGTTCGCGATGGGAAAACCACCCGCATCATCGGCGTGCTCACCGTCGCCAAGCCCAACCAGACCATTGCGCCGTTCATCGCCCGCAGCCAGAGCGTGATTCTGCACTGGGGCTTCGTGCTGCTGGGCGCAGCTTTGGTGATCGGTCTGCTGGCGGCGTGGTGGCTGTCGCGGCAGTTGGGCGCGCTGCGTCGCTATGCCGATGCGGTGACCGCAGGCGAACGCGCGACACCGCCGGACAGCGCGGGGGAATTCGGCGATCTCGGTCGTGCGCTCGAAACCATGCGCGACAAACTGGAAGGCAAGCAATATGTCGAACAGTATGTGCATGCGTTGACCCACGAATTGAAAAGCCCGCTTGCGGCGATCCGCGGCAGCGCCGAGCTGCTGCAGACCGATCAGGAAGAAGGCGCAGCGATGCCGGCCGCCGATCGTGCGCGCTTCGTTGCCACCATCCGCGCCCAGAGCGAACGCATGGCCGAGATGATCGACAAACTGCTGGCGCTGGCGGCGGTGGAGCATCGCCAGCGGATCGAACAGCCGCAGCCGGTGGATCTGCGCGTCATCGCCGATGAAGCCGCCGAGCGCATCGCACCGAAGTTTGTGCAGCATGGGCTGCGCCTGACTATCGTCGAAGACGATGTGGTGCACGGTCTGCGCGGCTCACATGTTTTTGGCGATCCGTTTTTATTGCGGCAGTCGCTGCTGAATCTGCTCGAAAACGCCGCCGATTTCGCGCCCAGGGGCAGCGAGGTGAAGCTGCGGCTGCGACGCGATTCCGCCAACTTGGTTGTTGAAGTGCTCGATCGCGGCCCGGGCGTGCCGGACTACGCGCTTGATCGCACGTTTGAGCGGTTCTACTCGCTGCCGCGACCGGATGGACGCAGCCGCAGCAGCGGCTTGGGGCTGTGTTTCGTCGCCCAGGCCATGGAGTTGCACAGCGGCCGCGTTGCGTTGACCAATCGCGAGGGCGGTGGGGCGGTGGCGAGCATGGTGTTGCCTGTCATCTGAGGGCACGCTGATATTGTCTCGCTGTTGGAACCACATCGATCATTAAGACTGAGCAGCGCGCTGAAGCACGCTCTACCAACGGCTTCACCCCGACTTCACACAGCCGCCATCGCCTCCACGCAGGCGTTGTCGACACTGGCGCCGTCCACAACGTCGGAGAACGACATGCGCTTGTTTTTGAAAATCCTCATCGTGATCGGCCTGACCATCTCGATCCTTGTTCCGCTGCTGATGATCAACGGTACGATCAAAGAGCGGCAGACGTACCGCAGAGAGGCTGTACAGACGGTTGCGCGCAGTTCGGCGGGCGCGCAGGCGCTCTCGGGTCCTGCGCTGATGGTGCCGTATTCCGAACTGGTGGAAGTGGAAGAGAAAGACAGCCGGGGATTTACCCGGAAAGTCCGGCGCGAGGAAAGCGGGCTGTGGATTTTCTTTCCGGAAACGCTTGAGGCCAAAGGCACGATGAAGCCGATCATCCGCAAAATCGGTCTGCACGAAGTGCGCAAGTACGAGTTCGATAGCAAACTTCATGCGGAATTCAAGGCGACGGTTCCCAGCGATGCCAACGCGCTGGCGCCACGAAAAATTGGTCAGCCCTATCTGAGCTATGCCATCGGCGATGTCCGCGGCGTGGTTGGTCTGCAGAAGCTGAAAGTCAACGGCAACGAGACCGAGCTGCTGCAGGGTCCGGGCAGCGGCGACGGCGGCGGTCTGCATGCGCGTCTGCCGGCAGCGGTGGCGGGAGCCGTGATGGTGCTTGATACGCAGCTCGATTTCGTCCTTGAAGGCACCGAGTCGCTGGCGATTGCGCCGCTGGCCAAGCGCAATACCATCGTGATCGATTCGCCGTGGCCGCACCCCTTGTTCAACGGTGATTTTCTGCCGCGCAAGCGCAGCATCGACGACAAAGGCTTCCGCGCGGAGTGGGAAATCTCCTCGCTGGCGAGCAATGCACAGGCGCAATATCTGAGCGGCGCGCGGGTGCCGGGCATGGCGCCCGCCGGTTCGGTGGATGCCGAGAGCGGCGCCGAAACCGTATCGGGTCTGGATGCGATCGGTGTGTCGCTGGTCGAGCCGGTCAACATCTATTCGCAGGCCGATCGCGCCAGCAAATACGGCATCCTGTTCGTGCTGTTGACCTTCGTTGGCTTCTTCATGTTCGAGCTGATCAAACAGCTGCGGATCCACCCGATCCAATACGGCCTGGTCGGTCTGGCGCTGGCGATCTTCTTTCTGCTGCTGGTTGCGCTGTCGGAGCACATGGAGTTCGGCAAGGCCTACCTCATCGCCAGCGGTGGCTGCATCGGCCTGCTCGGTTATTACGTGAGCCACGTGCTGCGGTCCTGGCTGCGCGGTCTTGGCTTCGCCGCGATGCTGTCCACGCTCTACGGCGCGCTGTATGGCCTGTTGATCTCCGAGGACAATGCGATGGTGCTGGGCGCCGGACTGCTGTTCCTGATCCTGGCCGCGATCATGGTGGTCACCCGCAGGATCGACTGGTACAGCGTCGGCACAGCGACGCCACCGCCGCTGCCACGTGGCTGATCGCTCCGATCCATCTGCTGCACACGCCGCGGGCCTGGTGCCCGCGGCGTTTTTCTTTGTCATAGAATCGGCGCATGAGCGCAACGGCAGCCGATCTTTCCCGCATCCAGATACGCCGATTCACCGGCGCGGACATTCATCCTTGCATGGATGCAGTCGCTGCGCTGCGCATTGCGGTCTTCCGCGATTGGCCGTATCTCTACGATGGCGATCCCGCCTATGAGCGTGAGTATCTGAGCGCATACGCCAACGCTGCCGACGGTGTGTTGGTGCTCGCCTTCGATGCCGATACGGTGGTCGGGGCGTCCACCGGGTTGCCGCTCGCGGACGATACCGCCGAGTTCCGCGCGCCGTTCGATGCGGCTGGAATCGATCCATCCACTGTGTTTTATTTCGGCGAATCCGTGCTGTTGCCCGCGTATCGCGGCAGCGGTATCGGCCATGCCTTTTTCGATCACCGTGAAGCGCATGCGCGTGCGCCAGGCCGCTTCGATACAGCTGCATTTTGCGCAGTGGATCGCGATGCGGATGATTCGCGTCGGCCGCCGGAGCATCGCGGCAATGAGCTTTTCTGGGCCAAGCGCGGGTATGCCCGCCAAGCCAACATGACGGTAACTCTGCGCTGGAACGAAATTGGAGTGGCAAATACGATGCGGGTTGGATCGATGCGACCCTCAAACGAATCGGATGGGTGGAAGGCCAATGACGAACGAGGTGTTGACTGCCGCGCTGGCCC
>JANOXT010000048.1:0-2271 GCA_031418555.1 Lysobacterales bacterium
CACCCGTTCCAGCATGCGTTGCCGCATCGCGCCGTTGGCGCTGCCGCCGCCGGAAGATGCGTTGCCGCCGCCACCGCCGGGAGGACGGCCGAACAGCGCGCTGCCGCCGGTCTGACTCTGTGCCGGCGCCGCAGTCCGCGCCGCAATCCGTTCGCGCATCTTCGCCAGCGCCGCATCGAACGCAGCCTGCTGCGCGGCATCCAGGCGCAGCGAGGTCGCGATCTTCGGCAGCTCATCGCTCATGCCGCCGCGCTGCGATGTCTGCGCCGTTTGCGCGGCGGTTGGATCTTCGCTGGGCGGCTTGAAGCGCATCGCCGCATTGGGCACCTTGAGGATATTGTCGCGACGGCTGACTTCGATCTCGGCATTGGTGGTCATGCCCGGCAGCAAGACTTCGTCGCTGTTATCGACCGCCACCACCACCGGATAGGTGATGACGTTGTTGGTGTTGGTCGCCGAAAGACGCACTTGGCTGACCTCGCCGCGAAACTGGCGGTCGGGAAAGGCATCGACGGTGAAACTCACCGCCTGACCCTGTTTGACCTGGCCGATATCGGATTCGTCCACCGCCAAGACAATTTCCATCCGCACCAGATCTTCGGCGATCTTGAACAGCACCGGTGCCTGCAGGCTGGCAGCGACGGTCTGTCCGGGTTCCACCGAACGGCTCAGCACTACGCCATCGACCGGCGAAAAAATGACGGTGCGGCCAAGATTGAGCCGGAAATTCTGCGTGGACGCCTGCTGCTGGCGGATCTGCGCCCCGGCGGCGGCGACCTGCGCACGCGCCTGATCGCGCGCGGCCTGCGCCTGATCCAGATCGCCGCGTGAGATGAGCTTCTGCTGCACCAGCGAAGACTTGCGGCCGTAGTCCAGTTCAGCGTTGCGCAGCGCCGCCTGGGCGGTCTGCAGGTTGGCGCGGGCGCTGGCGATAGTGGCGTCGCCCTGCGCGATCTGCGCCTCGAAGGTGCTGGGATCGATGCGGGCGATGATCTGGCCTTTGCGCACGCGGTCGTTGTAGTCGGCCAGCACTTCGGTGACCTTGCCGGACACCTCGCTGCCGATGTCGACGGTCGACAGAGCGCTGAGCGTGCCCGTTGCCGAAATCGCGACCCGGATATCGCCCTGTTCCACCTGGGCGGTGCGGAACCGCGGCACGTCGCTGCCGCTGCGGCCTTTCCAGAACCACAGTCCGGCCACCAGTGCAAAAAAACCGATGCCGACGATCAGGACTCGGCGCGAGAAGAAAGAACGCTTGCGGGCTGCGGGCATTGGAGTGGGTCTGGGTGAAGGTCAGGGATGACACGTCGAAGGCATGGAAACGCGCGGCCGTATCTGCAGTTCACCCTGATGCGGCAGCGATGTTCCCTTCAAGCGGGCACCGGCTTTGCGGATCGGCATGCTCGGCCGCATCATCGCACGATCTTCCCAAGCCGACGCCGCCATGCCCATCGCACTCGAACGCGTCGTTCCTGTCCTCCTGCTGCTGTGCTCGAACGTCTTCATGACCGTCGCGTGGTACGGCCATCTGAAATACAAGACCGCGCCGCTGCTGGTGGCCATCGTCGCAAGCTGGGGCATCGCCCTGTTCGAGTACGCGCTGATGGTGCCTGCCAACCGCTGGCGCAGCGCGTTCTACACGGCGCCTCAGCGGAAAGGCATGCAGGAAGCGATCACGCTGCTGGTGTTCGCGGTGTTTTCTTCGACCTATCTGGATCAATCGCTGAAGTGGAACCACTGGGCGGGCTTCGCGTTGATCGCGGTTGCGGCATGGCTGATTGTTCTGGAGTGATGCTGCATTGCTTTTGTGGGAGCGGCGGCAGCCGCGAAGCCCGCAGCCTCTCCGCGAATGCGAAAACCACAACCAAGAGATCAAGCGTCTGACTGCATGGATCATAGCAACGGAGATGCGATCGGCTTCGCGGCTCCCGCCGCTCCTACGAAAATCAAACGCGTGGGACGCGGGTCAGAACTTGATCCGTCCGATCAGGATGTCATTGCAGATCACCCAACCCAATTCCACACGAACGAATAGTCGCTGAAGTGGAACCATTCGGCAGGATTCACATTGATCGCGGTCGCGGCGCGGCTGATTTTTCTGGAGTGAAGGGCGCCCCCCTTTTTTGTGGGAGCGGCGGCTTGACCAGCCTTCGGCTGTTGAAAGCCGCCGCTCCCACATTTGCGTCAGAACTTGATCCTGCCGATCAGGATGTCCTTTTACATCACCCAATCGCCCACGAACGAATACAGCGGATGCTTGAACGTCGCCGG
>JANOXT010000049.1:0-9091 GCA_031418555.1 Lysobacterales bacterium
GCCAAATAAAAAAACCGACCCGGTTTCACAGGTCGGTTTCGGTAATTTCCCTTGCCAGCTGCTTTTGAAGGCAAAACAGCTCAGGTAACGTGTTGATCCATATGGTGGGCGGTGCAGGGTTCGAACCTGCGACCCTTGCCGTGTGAAGGCAATGCTCTACCGCTGAGCTAACCGCCCGGATATCGGGTTGGCAATTGTACGGAGTGGGCGAAAGCGAGGCAAGCTGTGAGCAGGCCTGCCCGGATGCTGCCGCGTTTACTCCAGCTGGGACTTGGCGTAGGCGGCGTCCAAGGCCTCCATCGCGTCCTGCGGCTTGCAGCCGGCGGCTTTCTCGTAGGCTGCGGCGGCCGCATCTTCTTTTTTGTCGCCGTGCAGCAGCATGAGCAGGTTGCCGGATTCGATGTGGGCGATCGGCGATGCCGGGGTGAGTTTCAGCGCTTCCTTGATATGTTTCTCGGCTTCAGACGCTTTGGCGCCGTAGGTGAGGCCGCCGATCATCGCGCCGATCTTGCTGATGATTTCGCCGTGATAGATCGACATGGCCGTATGCGCTTCGGCGTGCTTGGGCGCCAGTTTCAATGCGGTGTCCAGTGAAGTCCTGATCTTGCCGGCAATGCCGTCCTTGAGTGCCTTGGCGATCGAGAGCCCTTGGCTGTAGCGACCCAGTGCGAAGGCATGGCGGTAGTGGCTGTTGGCGTCGTCGGGGAGGGCCTTGATCGCGGTTTCGGCCAGCTTTGCGGCCTGTTCGAAGCGCTTGAGCTTTTCGGCGTCGTCGTCGACCAGATGGGTCGCATGGATCCCGATCGCCTTGGTCGCGACGGAGGTGCCGATCGGGCCCAGCGCTTCGCCGGCCTCGAATGCGGCCTTGAAGTCGCCGGCATGGAAACTGCGCCACGCATCCTGCAGCGCTTCGGCCAGCGCGTCCGCGTCCAGGCCTTTGGGCGCGGCCTTTCCGGCCGCTTTGATCTGCGCCGCTGCATGCTTGGCATCCGGAAACGGTTCGCGGTCGCCCGCATGCAGCTTTGGCCAGGCTTTTTTCAGCGCGTCGCCGGTATAGGCGAAGGCTTTGGCATCGTGCGGAAATGCGGCCCAAGCGGATTTGGCCATGTTCGAGTCCTCGCAAGTGAAGGCGGCAGCATCCCGCGAGTCGCGATGCGTGGCAAGCCCCAACCATACGGCCTAGTGTGTTTGCTCTGCCGTGCGTCGGCATCCTGACGCCGTCCACAGCCGGGTTGCCCGGCGCCCCGCAACGGAGATCATTCATGGCACGCAAGAAAACGACCCGCAATATCCCCGCTTTCGCGCCCACCGCGACGCCCCGACACCTGTGGTTGGCCGGTCTTGGCTTGGCGTCGATTGCCCGCAAACAGAGCATGACCGCAGCCAATGATGCCGCCGACCGCGTCATGCAGGCGCGCCGTCAGGCAACCGCCGCCGTCGATCAGGCGCAATCGAATCTGATCACCGCTGCCAGCGAACTGCGTACGCGTTTAGAAACCGGCGTCGCCCAGTTGGGCAATACGCTTGAAACCACGCTGTCGCCGCTGGTCGCCAGATTCAAGCCGGCGAAAGCCGATCGTACCGTGCGCCGTGGCCGCAAGCCGGGCAGCAAGAATGTTCGTCGTACCGCTGCGAAGAAGGCGACCAAAGCGGTGAAGCGTACGCGCAAGGCCTGATTTTTTTATATCAGTGTCGAAAAACAAGGGCGCCAATGGCGCCCTTGCTCATTTGCGTTCTTCCTCGAATGCGTGCCTCCTCGAAACAGGCGATCGCAGATTCCGATCAGTTTTGATGCCTGGTGCGTATCGAAGCGGAGGGTGATTTCACCGGGATGTAACCGTAAAGACAGTAGTAGTAACCGTTCTCGCATTCGATCTCGGGATACCCGGCCGCAACGCAGGCGCGGTACTCCCTCAGACACGCGCCGGCCCCAGCACTGACATTGCTGGCGGGAAACGAAAACAGCATCGCTATGGCTGCGGCGGCAAGGCCGGATTTCAGGATCGTCTTCATATCCAACTCCTTTTGCGAAAGCCCCTGTCGAAGCAACATACTCTGATTTTCAAATCGTTTGGATCGCTGTGGTCGGGCTGATCGCGAGAATGGATCGATGGCCATCAATCGATAGTCCGGATCTTGCCAAGCGGTACTGTCGGAGCTGTATTGCGTTGGACGAGCGTTCCTGAGGCCTACTCCTTGACGGTCTGTGCAAGGCAATGTCATTTACCGGCGCGACCGGTAAAATGCCGCATGGCCCAACCGATCTCAGTCACCCCCGTCAACAACGCCTTGCGCCATGCGCAGGCAAGCGAACGGCCGACCCGGATCCATGTCGATCTGGACGCACTCACCCACAATCTACGCGCGCTGCGTACGCACGCAGGCGTGCCGGTGATGGGCATCGTCAAAGCCAACGCCTACGGGCACGGTTTGGTGCCGGTGGCTTTGCATCTGCAGGCGCAGGGCATCGAACAGCTGGGCGTGGCGTTTCTGGAGGAAGGCATCGCGCTGCGGCAGGCGGGCGTGCAGGTGCCGATTCTGGTGATGGGCGGGATTTTCGGGCCGCAGGCCGCGCAGTTCATCGTCCACGATCTCGCGATCACGGTGTCCTCGCTGGACAAGCTGCGCCAGGTCGAGGCCGCGGCCGAAGCGCTGGGGCGCAAGGCCACGATCCATCTGAAGATCGACACCGGGATGGAGCGCATCGGCGTGCACAGCTACAGCGCCGGGCCGTTCATTGAGGCCGCCGCCGCATCGCGATGGTGCGTGGTGGAAGGCGTGTACTCGCATCTGGCCTGCGCGGACGATCCCGCATCGCCGATGACCGCGCTGCAGCTGGAGCGTTTTCTGGAAACCTGCGCGCACTTCGAGCGGATCGGTGCGCCGATGCCGCTGCGTCATCTTGCGAATTCCGGCGGCGTACTGCATTTTCCGGACACCTATCTTGATCTTGTGCGCCCCGGCATCGCGCTCTATGGCGTGCTTCCCGACCCGGCGTCGAGGGCCACGGTGGATCTCAAGCCTGCGCTGTCGCTGGTCTCTCAAGTGGTGTATTTCAAAGTGGTCAAGGCCGGAAATCCGGTCAGCTACGGCGCGACCTGGGCACCGGATTGCGACACCCGCGTGGTCACCATCCCGATCGGCTACGGCGATGGCTATCCGCGCGCGCTGTCGTCGCGCGGCGATGTGTTGATCCGTGGGCAGCGTCACACCATCGCCGGTCGGATCTGCATGGACCAGTTCATGGTCGATATCGGTCCGCAGGGAACCGCCTACAACGAGGATGCGGTGGTGCTCATCGGCGTTCAGGGCGATCTGCATATCCGCTGCGAAGCGGTGGCCGAGACTGCTGGCACCATTCCCTATGAAATTCTCACCGGGTTGAACGAGCGCATTCCGCGCGAATACCGCGGCTGCAGCGTGCCGCAGGCCTGATGCGCGCCAGATGAAAAACGACACGAAGATTCGCAACCTGGTCGTGGTGCTCGGCGACCAGCTTGACCTCGATTCCGCTGCCCTTGCCGATTTCGACCCGGCATGCGATGCCGTGTGGATGGCCGAAGTCGCGCACGAAGCCACCCAGGTGTGGAGCACCAAAGCGCGGATCGCGATGTTCCTGGCGGCGATGCGCCATTTTCGCGATGCGCTGGTCGCGCGGGGGTGGCGCGTCGAATATCGCGCGCACGGCACCCACGCATTCGTCACGCTTGAAGACGCGCTTGCCGCTGACCTTGCTGGATTGAAGCCACAGCGGGTCATCGCGGTGCAGCCCGGCGAATGGCGTCTGGCGCAGTCGCTGCCGCAAGTCTGTCGGGATGCGCACGTGGATTGGGCGGAGCGTCCGGATCTGCATTTCTATTCCACAGCCGAAGACTTCGCCGACTGGGCGAAGGGACGCAAAGAACTTCGCCTGGAATATTTCTACCGCTGGCTGCGCAAGCGCGAAAACGTGCTGATCGAGGGCGGCGAGCCGGTCGGCGGGCAGTGGAATTTCGACGCCGACAATCGCGAAGTGTTCGGAAAGAAAGGTCCGGGCCTGCTGCCGGCGCCGCTTTCGTTTCCGGCCGATGCGATCACCCGCGATGTGATCGATCTGATCAAGACCCGGTTCGCCGATCATCCGGGAACGCTGGACCGCTTCGACTGGCCGCTGACCGCGGAGCAGGCGCAGCAGGCGCTGGACGATTTCATCGCACATCGGCTGCCGCTGTTCGGGCGCTATCAGGATGCGATCTGGGCGGGCGAGCCGTGGCTCTATCATTCGCGGTTATCGGCTGCGATGAATCTGAAACTGCTGTCGCCGCAGCGCGCAGTGGACGCTGCGGTCGCCGCATGGCGCGCGGGCAGGGCGCCGATCGAGGCGGTGGAAGGTTTCGTCCGTCAGATTCTGGGCTGGCGCGAATTCGTGCGCGGCGTGTATTGGCTGCGGATGCCGGGTTTCCTGGACGACAACGCGCTCGGCGCCGACCAGCCGCTGCCGGCGCTGTTCTGGACCGGCAACACTGACATGGCCTGCATGCGCGACGCGCTGCGGCAGACGCTGGATCTGGGCTATTCGCATCACATCCAGCGACTGATGGTGACCGGTCTGTTCTCGCTGCTGGTGGGCGTGCGTCCGCGCGAGATCCATGCGTGGTATCTCGCGGTGTATGTGGATGCGGTGGAGTGGGCGGAGCTGCCGAACGTGCTGGGCATGAGCCAGTACGCCGACGGCGGCAAGATGGTGTCCAAGCCTTATGCGGCATCCGGCCAGTACATCAAGCGCATGTCGAATCACTGCGCCGGCTGTCGCTTCGATCCCGGCGAAGCGCTGGGCCCGAAAGCCTGCCCGTTCACTACGCTGTACTGGGATTTTCTGGATCGCCATGCTGCGCGCTTCCGCGACCATCCGCGCGCGGGCATGCAATGGCGCAATCTGGATCGACTCGCTCCCGAGCGCATCCAGGCGATTCGCGAACGCGCGACTGCGCTGCGTGCGGCGCTTGCCGGGACTGCATCTTCTCTTTCCGACGAACCGTAACGTTCTCTTTCCCACAGACCGCAGGCTTCGCCATGAGTGCTTCTCTCCAGACCTGTTTGATCACCGGCGCTTCGGGCGGTGTCGCTGCCGCGCTTGCCGACACACTGCGCATGCAGGGCTGGCGGCTTGCGCTGGTGGGACGCGACGGCGCGCGCATCGCCTCCGTGGACAGCGACACCGTGATCGAGGCCGACGTGTCCACCGAAGCCGGTGCCCGCGCGGCAGTGGACGCCGCCAAGGCCGCATTCGGCGCGTCGCCCGATGCGGTGGTGAACTGCGCCGGCGCAGTGCTGATCGCCCCCATCGCCCGCACCAGCGAACAGCAGTACCGCGACTGCCTGTCCGCCAATCTCGACACCGCCTTTTTCGTCGCCAAGGCCTACACCATGGCGCTGCAGACCGAGAAACGCGGCGGGGCGCTGGTGCTGTTCAGCTCGGTTGCGGCCGGCGTTGGCGTCGGCAATCACGCGGCGATCGCGATGGCTAAAGGCGGCGTGGAAGCGCTGACCCGTTCATTGGCTGCGGACTTTTCTGCGCTGGGCCTGCGCGTCAACACCATCGCGCCCGGGCTCATGGAAACGCCGGCTACCGCGAAGTTCGTGTCCAGCGAGCTGGCGCGCAGGGCGGTTTCCGCGCAATATCCGCTTGGACGCCATGGAGAGGCCGCCGATGCCGCTGAACTTGCGGCCTTCCTGATTTCCGAACGTGCCGCATGGATCAGCGGACAAATAATCGCTGTGGACGGTGGCTTTCTTGGCGTAAGACCCACAGTGAAGGTGAGTTGATGGCGAATGCGATCGTCTGGTTCCGCAACGATCTGCGTCTGGACGACAATCCGGCGCTGCAGGCCGCGCTGGATGCGGGCTATGCGCCGATTCCGGTGTATATCCATGCGCCGGACGAGGAGGGCAGTTGGGTGCCCGGCGCCGCTGCCGAAGCCTGGCGGCACCACTCTCTGGCTGCGTTGGACGCGGCGCTGCGCAAACGCGGTTCGCGGCTGAGGTTTTTTCATTCGCCCTCGCTGCAGACGCTGCAGACGCTTGCGGCTGCCTGCAATGCCGAGGCGGTGTTCTGGAACCGCCGCTACGAACCGGCCATCGAAAAGCGCGATACCGCGATCAAGGCCGCGCTGAAGCAGCAGGGCCTGCGCGCGGAGAGCCATAACGGCGCGCTGTTGTTCGAGCCCTGGCAGATCGCCACCAAGCAGGGCGGCCCATATAAGGTCTTCACACCGTTCTGGCGCGCCGGCAGCGCGATGCTGCAGCTGCCGATGCCGCACGACGCACCCGCAACGCTGCCGAAGGTCGACGATGGCCCGAACGGCCTGCCGCTTGACGCGCTGAAACTGTTGCCGCCGTTGTCCTGGGACGCGGGTTTCTGGGAACACTGGCAGCCCGGCGAAGCGGGCGCACGCGCAGCGCTGGATGTGTTTGCCGAAGGCGCACTGCGCGATTACCGCAGCGACCGCGACCGCCCCGACCACGCCGGTACTTCGCAGCTGTCGCCGCATCTGCATTTCGGCGAGATCGCGCCCTGGCGTATCGCTGCGGTGCTGCTGTCGCTGCGGACGCCGCGGTTGGCCGAAGAAATCGATGGCTACATCCGCCAACTCGGCTGGCGCGAGTTCGCCCATCATCTGCTGCACCATTTTCCGCAGACCACCGAACAGAACCTCAATCCGCGCTTCGCCGATTTTACGTGGGCGAAGGTCGATCCGCAGATGCGCGACGCCTGGCGGCACGGCCGCACTGGCGTGCCCATCGTCGACGCCGGCATGCGTCAGCTGTGGCAGACCGGCTGGATGCACAACCGCGTGCGCATGATCGTCGGCAGCTACCTGTGCAAGCACATGCGCTATCACTGGCGCGAAGGCGCGCGCTGGTTCTGGGACACCCTGGTCGATGCCGATCTGGCCAACAACACCCTCGGTTGGCAGTGGATCGGCGGCACCGGCGCCGACGCCGCACCGTATTTCCGGATCTTCAATCCGGTGACTCAAGCCGAAAAATTCGATCCGGATGGCGCTTACATCACGCGCTGGCTGCCGGAACTGGCGCCGCTGCCACCGGCATTGCGCTACGCGCCGTGGACCGACCCGATGACCTTGGCCCGATACGCGCCGCATTATCCAAGGCAGCCCATCGTCGATCTGGCCCGTGGCCGTCTGGCGGCATTGGAGGCTTATCGCAGGGTAGGCGGCAGCGGCGACTGAGTCTCTGCAGCTCGCGTTGACCGCGGCTGCCCCCCGTGATTCACTCGCCAAGCCCCGGGGAGAACGTCATGGCCGAAGAAACATCCGCGCACCAGCCTGCGCGCAAGCGTTCACGCCGCGAATCGATGTCGCGTGTCGACACCGCATGGCTGCGGATGGAGCGGCCAACCAACCCGATGATGATCACCGGCGTGCTGATGTTCGACGAGCCGATCTCGCTGCCGAAACTCAAGAAAGTGATCGAGAAACGCTTTCTCGATTACTCCCGCTTTCTGATGAAGCCGGTGGAAACGCCCGCCGGTATGGCCTGGCAGACCGACGACGATTTCGATCTGGACTGGCACGTGCGGCTTTCGGCGCTGCCGGGCCGCGCCGACCAGAAGGCGCTGGAGCGCTTCGTCAGCGCGCTGGCGTCCAGCCCGCTGGACAAGACCAAACCGCTCTGGCAATTCCATCTGGTCGAGAAATATCAAGGCGGTTCGGCGCTGATCTCGCGCATCCACCACAGCTATGCCGACGGTATCGCGCTGGTGCAGGTATTGCTGTCGTTGACCGACACCGCCCGCGACCCCGGCAAGGGTGCGGATCTGGGCAAGGTCTGGCTGAAGCAGGACGGCGCCAAAGTCGCCCGCCGCGTTGGCGCCGTCGAGCGTTACGCGAAGCTGGGCAGCAAGATGTTCGAAAAGGGCATGGACATGTATCGCGACCCCAGCCTCGCCGGCGTGTTGGCGAAGGAGGGCGGCGATATCGCTCGCGAACTGATTCAGGCGCTGGCGCTGCCCGACGATTCGCCTTCTCTGTTGCGCGGCAAGCTTGGGGTGAGCAAGCGCGTGGCCTGGGCGCCGCCGCTGGATCTGGAAGAAGTGAAGGCGGTCGGTCGCGCCTGCGGCTGCACCGTCAACGACGTGTTGATGGCCACTGCCGCCGGCGCGCTGCGCGAATACATGATCGAACGCGGTGAGCAAGTCGACGGTATGACCCTGCGTGCGACCGTGCCGGTGAACCTGCGTCCGCTGGAGCATGCCCGCAAGCTCGGCAACCATTTCGGTCTGGTGTTTTTGGAGCTGCCGGTGGGCATCGGCAATCCGATCCGGCGGTTGGAACACGTGGCCGAATGCATGCATCAGCTGAAAAATTCAAGGCAAGCGATTGTTGCGTATGGCCTTTTGGCCGCGCTGGGTATGGCGCCGGCGCCAGTGCAGGAGCTGGCCCTTGAGATGTTCAGCCGCAAGGCGACCACGGTTGCGACCAACGTGCCCGGCCCGCAGCAGCCGCTGTATCTGGCCGGGGGCAAGATCCGCGAAATGATGTTCTGGGTGCCGCAGACCGGCTCGATTGGTATTGGCATGTCGATCCTGAGCTACAACGGCAAGGTCCACTTCGGGCTGATTTCCGACGCCAAACTGGTGCCCGACCCGGACGGGGTCATCCGCCGCTTCGGTACCGAATTCGAGAAGCTGCTGTATCTCACTCTGATGGGCAGCTGGGAGCAGACGATGGATTCGGTCGCTGCCGAAGCCTTGCTCAGCTGAACGAGCAGCCCGCCCAGCATCGAAATCCCGAGCTGAATCCCCAAGATCATGGCTGGTGCGCTTATCTGAACGTGCACATTGCCCGGTGCCCGGGTATGTCGCACAGACAGCCCGCTGTCAGCTTGACCTGCCTAAGGTGGCCGTGCTGACCGGCACTCCAGCCGGTCCAAAGGACCTTCCATGCGCATCACCTCCCTTGCCCCGATCGCGTTGGCAATCACCGCCAGCCTCCTGCTCAGCAGCTGCGCCACCTATACCGGCCAGACCAATGCCCCCGATGATCCGAACCGCACCCGCAATGGCGCGCTGATCGGCGCGGCCATCGGT
>JANOXT010000050.1:0-4101 GCA_031418555.1 Lysobacterales bacterium
CGCGATCCAGCGCGCGCCCTTGAGTACCGGCAGCGCTTCGAAAATAGTCGGGCGGCCTTCGGGGTCTTCGCGGGTGGTGACTTCGCCTTCGGGCTTGTTGTACATCAGCACGCGTGCGGGCTCGGTGAGCGCACTGGCGACAAAGGTTTTGCCGTCGATCTCGATGCGGTCGCCACCCTTGACGCTCATGCCGGTTTGCGCCACTTCGGCGTTGACCTTGACCATGCCCTCGGCGATGCGCTGCTCCAGCGCGCGGCGCGAGCCCAATCCTGCCTGGGCCAGAACTTTATGCAGGCGTTCTTCGAGGCGCGGGGCTTCTGCAGCGGCGTCGTTCTCGCGCTTGAGCGAGAGGGTGGTGGGGCGTTTTTCTTTCATATCAGGCTCCGGTGCTGTCGTCGTCGTCGACGAGGGCGGTGTGGGTGTCTTCGGACGCCGGTATGGCGTCGTCGTCGTGGTGGTCTTGCGGGACGATGCTGGCGTTATCGTCTGCATCGGTAGTGTCTGGAAGGGTTTCGTGGTCTTCGGCGTGATGCATGGCGGTGTCGTCTGCAGCGCTTTCTTCCAAGCCGTCTACATCCGAGCCGTCTACATCCGAATCATCTGCATCTGAGTCATGCGCGTCGGAGTCGTCGGCGTCGTCCGGCTCCGCATCGTCGCGCACACCGGCGACGATGGCGGCGGGTTTCGGCGCATCCGGATCGGTGAACGACAGCTGCGGGTCCAGTTCGCCGAAATCTTTCAGCGCGGACAGCGGCGGCAGCTGGTCGAGGCTCTTCAAACCGAAGTAGTCGAGAAAGCCGCGAGTGGTGCCGAGCAGCTCCGGGCGGCCCGGCACGTCGCGATGGCCGATGACCCGGATCCATTCGCGCTCTTCCAGCGCCTTGATGATGTTGCTGCTGACCGCCACGCCGCGGACCTGTTCGATCTCACCGCGGGTGATCGGCTGGCGGTAGGCGATGATCGCCAGCGTTTCCAGGGTGGCGCGGGTGTATTTGGTCTGCCGCTCGGTCCACAGCCGCGCAACCCAGGCGTGGACATCGGCCTGTACCTGGAAGCGATAGCCGGACGCGGTTTCGGCCAGTTCGATGCCGCGGCCTTCACAGGCGGCGCGCAGATCGGTCAGCGCCTGTTCGATGCTGCCTTCCGGCGCAGCCTCGTCGAGGGTGAACAGACCGCGCAGTTGCACTGCGGTCAGCGGCTGATTGGCCGCAAGCAGGGCGGCTTCGACGATGCGGGTGATGAAGTGTTGATCCATGAATCGTGTCGGTGGCGATATTCAGTGAGGCATCCGCAGCGTTACAGCAGGCTGCGAAGCGAAGGGACCCGAACGAACGGCATGTATTCGTGCCAGTCGAGCAACAGCGAAAACAGAATGTGGATGACCCGCGAAGACAGGAACGCGAGAATCAAGTGTTGCCACAGGTTGCGCCGCGACAGCCGGAAGACCAGGGGCGGCAATGCCAACATGGCCAATGAATACCGTGAACCGGGAAGTTTCCGTAGTCACGGAGCATCGCCAGTCTTAATGTCGATATCATCATCGAACTCGCTGCTGAGTTCCCGCACGACGATCTCGCCGTCTTCGCGGATCGCCAGCGATTTCAGATAGATCGGCGCCAACGCGCCCTCCTGCACGATATCGATCAGCTGTTCCTTCGCCAGTTCCAGGATCGACAGGAACGTCACCACCACGCCGAGCTTGCCTTCGCGGGGATCGAACAGCGACTCGAAGCGGTGGAAGCTGCCGTCGCCGAGGCGGGTCAGCACATCGGTCATGCGCTGGCGCACGCTCAGCGCTTCGCGCTTGATCGAATGGCCGGTGAACAGTTCGGCGCGCTTGAGCACGTCGTGGAGCGCCAGCAGCATTTCCCTCAATTCCACAGGCGGCGGCAGTTTCACCTCGGCACGTTCCGGCAGGAAGGCCGCCACCAGCGAGGTGTCGCGTTCCATGCGGGGCAGGGCGTCGATGTCTTCGGCGGCCTGTTTGAAACGTTCGTAATCCTGCAGCCGGCGGACCAGATCGGCGCGGGGGTCGTCTTCGATGGTGTCGTCGCCGGGCGGGCGGGGCAACAACAGTCGCGATTTGATCTCGGCCAAAATCGCGGCCATCACCAGATACTCGGCGGCCAGTTCGAAGCGCAGCATTTCGCGCATCACTTCGATGTACTGCACGTACTGCTTGGTGATCTCTGCAACCGGGATATCGAGAATGTCGAGGTTCTGGCGGCGGATCAGATACAACAGCAGGTCGAGCGGGCCCTCGAAGGCTTCGAGAATGACTTCAAGCGCATCCGGGGGAATATAAAGATCCTGCGGAATCTGCAGCACCGGCTGGCCCAGCACCGTCGCCAGCCGCATCTCATGCTGTTGAGGTGCATGGAGTTGATGTGCAGGCTGCTCCGGCGCAGACGCCTGCGGAGCTGTCTCCGACGCGGGCGCGACGGCCGTATCGACCGGAACGGTCGCGGCGGGCGCGGTCTCAGTGCTCATGCAGCGGCAGGGTCATGACAACGTGGACATTCGATCTATGCAACGTAGGCGGATTGACGGCGGGTGGAGACAGTCGGAGAAAATTGCCGTTGCGTGCATGCCCAGCCGATGCGTATGCGACCGGTCCGGGCGTCACGTCACCACAGCACACCCAGGGGAGCGGCGGACCGCGGGCCGGGCGAGCAACGGCAGGTTCAACGATTCGACGTGCATGGCCCATCCGGACGGGCGCAGGCCGTGCGAAGCGAAGCATGCGAAGTCAAGCAAAGAGCTAACGACAACACCATCGACACCATTCCATAGCGATGGCCGGATGCTGCGAGTGGAGAGTCGTGGGTCAGGCCGGGTGGAAACAGCAGGTCGAACGCGGATGCCGTCTTTGCGGATCCTGCGCGTACTCGATGGGCTGCTGCAGCCGGCCTCGAAGCAATGCGAAGCCAAGAGTACGGGCTGTGATCGCCGCTGTCCAGCCAGGCTCACGGCACAGCGCGGGCGCGAGGCGATCCACTATCCTGTATCGCCTGCGGTCAGCGCGGTTCGGACGGGAGAGAGATTCCATCATGTGGTACGCCATCGAGGGCTACGACGCCCCGCAATCGCTGGAACGCCGGCTGCAGTCGCGACCCGCCCACCTGGACCGGCTGCTGGCCCTGAAAAACGCCGGTCGTCTGCTGTTGGCCGGCCCGTGTCCCGCGATCGACGCCGAAGATCCGGGGCCGGCAGGATTTACCGGCAGCATCGTGATCGCCGAATTCGATTCGCTGGAGGCGGCCCGCGCTTGGGCCGACGCCGATCCGTATGTCGATGCTGGCGTCTACGTCCGGGTGGACGTTCGCCCGTTTCGTCCGGTGCTGCCGTGACTACGGCGCACAACCCGGGCGCGCTGCCCCGCGAGGCCCGCGTCGAGGCGATCCGCAGCCTGCTGCAGGCTGCTTTCGCGCCCACCGAACTGGAGGTGATCGACGACAGCCATCGTCACGCCGGGCATGAAGGCGCCAAAGACGGCCGCGGCCATTTCCGGGTGCGTCTGCTCAGCCCGGCATTCGCCGGAATGGCGCTGTTGGCCCGCCATCGCGCGGTGTATGCGGCGCTGGGCGATCTCATGCAGACCGATATCCACGCCCTGTCGATCGAGGCGAATGCCTGATTCGCGCCGTTGTTGCGGCGCAGCATCCATCAGCGCTGTCCGCGACTTAGTTCATCGGCGGAAATCAGGATGGATATCAATGGCTTGAAAGCCATTTCCAACCTTGGGCAAGATCCGTCACAAAATCTTTACATCGTTTTGTGAAAACGGTTACATTGCCCCGGCGCGATGGATAACCCCCACCTGATCCAAGTCAGCAGCTTCGAGGCAATGGCATTGAGTGTGACGATCAAAGACGTGGCGCGTGCGGCGAAGGTCTCGGTGGCCACCGTCTCGCGTGCGTTGAATGGCCACGACAACGTCACTGAGGCGGTCCGCAGCCGCGTGCTCGCGGTTGCCCATGAGCTTCGTTACAGCCCGCATCACGCCGCGCGCAGTCTCAGCAGCCGCCGCACCCACACCATCGGTGTGGTTCTGCCGGATCTTTACGGTGAATTCTTTTCCGAGCTGGTCCGCGGCATCGA
>JANOXT010000051.1:0-2327 GCA_031418555.1 Lysobacterales bacterium
GCCTTCGCCTTGCGCCAATGCTTCAAGCACGTCGCGCGAGGTGGTCACATACAGACCGTCGACGATTTCGAGGGTCGAATCCCAGCGGCGGTCGCCGTCGTGCAGCACGAATCCGCGCTCCGGATGCACCGGACCGCCGGCCAGCACCTGGCGTTCGCGCAGGGCGTGATCTTCGGTGGCGATGCCCATCTGCTCAAGCACTTCGCCGAGGGTGTATTCGGACGGGCGGTTGATCACCAGCCCCATCGCGCCATCGGCATCGTGCTGGCAGATCAGCGACACAGTGCGGGAAAAATTGGGATCCGCCAGCGACGGCAGCGCGATCAGCAGTTGATTGGCGAGGGGCGTGGGGTCCGGGAGCATGGGGCATTGTAAGGCCATGCCCTGTCGGTCGCCCCGCATCCGTCGCTTCGCGCCACCTTCTCCCCGCAGACGGGGAGAAGGAAATGCGTCGGCCCTGCTTTTCCCCGCAGGTGGAGAGAAAGAAACCCGCATGTGATCTTCCTTCTCCCCGTGCACCGCACGGGGAGAAGGTGGCCGAAGGCCGGATGAGGGGCGCTCTTCGGCAAGCATCGCAACAGCCCGGCCCCCATCCATCGCTTCGCGCCACGTTCCTGCACACTTGCGAGAAGAAGCAACCCTGTCTGATCCAACAGTCCCGCCACGGCAAACGATCGGCTCCGGTAACATCGCCTCAACAAAACAGGGGAGGGTATCGATGGAACGCATGTGGATGGTCCGCGCCGAAGGCGGCACGCTGTACGACCTGTTTCGCGAACGCAACGCGGTCGCCGTCGGCTGGACCGAGCTCGCCGCCAACGCAAAGCCGGGCATGACCCGCCAGCAGTTGATCCAGCTTTACCGCAGTGCCGATCCATTGGCGAAACCCGGCACCGCCATCTCCGGTGCATCCCAGGTCTGGCGCTTCATCAACGAGATCGCGGTCGGCGACCACGTGGTGACGTACTCGCCCGCCAACCGCACCTACATGATCGGCAAGGTCAAGGCCGCCTCGGAATTCAAACCTGAATGGGCCGATGACGGCATGGCCCTCGCACGCGCCATCGCATGGAAACCCAACGAAGTCGTTCGCGATGCCTTGAGTCAGCCGACCAAGAACAGCCTCGGCTCCACGCTCACCGTGTTTCTGGTGCCCGAAACAGCGACCGCAGAATTGCTCGCCGCAGCCGCAGGCAAACCCGCGCCCAGCCCCGTGCAGGACCATATCGTCGACGAAGACATCGCCGACCCGCTGAAAGATGTCGAATCGCAGGCCTTCGAGCGGATCAAGGACATCATCAGCGCGCTGGACTGGAGCGACATGCAGGAACTCGTCGCCGGCATCCTGCGCGCGATGGGCTACAAGACCCAAGTATCTCCGGCGGGCGCGGATCGCGGCAAAGACATCATCGCGTCGCCCGACGGATTCGGCTTCGAGAACCCGCGCATCGTGGTCGAAGTCAAACACCGCAAAGGCAAAATGGGCAGCCAGGACATCCGCAGCTTCCTCGGCGGCCGGCACAAAGACGACCGCGGCCTGTACGTCAGCACCGGCGGCTTCTCCGCCGATGCCTACTACGAAGCCGACCGCGCCGCGGTGCCGCTCACCCTGTAGACGCTCGACAACCTCGTCCGCGCGCTGGTCGACCACTATGATGCGACCGACACCGAAACCAAGCGGCTGGTGCCGCTGAAGCGGATGTATTGGCCGGCGTAGTCGGAGGCTCGCCCCGTCCGAACAGAAACAAGCCTGATCAGTCGGGTAGGCCATGCGAATAGAGAAGTACGACATGAACCTCAGCAGCACTTGCAAGATGTCCGGGCCGTTGATGTTGGCGGTGATCAAAGCGCTGGAACACGCGATCCACGCTCCCGATGTTCTGCTGGAGACATACCAAGCGACGTTCGCGCATCATGTCGCGCCCGAGGCCGAGGCATGACCGACATCGCGCCACGGGACAACCCGCCCGCACCGCAGGCCTTGGTCAGCGACATCCGCCAGCTGATCGAAGCCAGCCGCAGCCAACTGGCCGCAGCGGTCAACAGTGCGCTGACCTTGTTGTACTGGCAGATCGGCCAGCGCATCCGCAGCGAGGTGCTGCAGCGCGTGCGGGCCGAGTATGGCGAGCAGGTTGTCGCCACGCTGGCCGGACAGTTGGAGGCAGACTACGGGCGCGGTTTTTCCAGCAAGAACCTCCGGCATATGCTGCGGTTCGCCGAAGCTTTTCCGCAGCAGGAGATTGTCTACGCAGTGAGTAGACAATTGAGCTGGACCCATCTGCGCGGCCTGATCTATATCGACGATCCGCTGAAGCGCGACTTCTACC
>JANOXT010000052.1:0-2070 GCA_031418555.1 Lysobacterales bacterium
TTTCATATACGCCAGCCCGAACGACGCGCAGAACCCGTCGTCTTCATCGCCGTGAAACTGCAGCAGACTCGGGCGCACCGTGTCGATGGTCGCGCGCACCTCTTCGGCGGTGTTGTCCATGAACAGCGCCACGGCATCGACCATCGGCGGCAACGCGGCGCGGATCGACGCAGCAGCATCGGGGGTGAGCCTGCGCTTGCTGCGCGCAGCGAAAATCAGCCCGATGGCGTCGACGCCCAGCGCGCTGGCGGCAAGCGCATCCTCGATCCGGGTCATGCCGCAGAATTTGATCCGGGTGCGGCGAATCTCAGGCATCCAGCAGCACCTCTTCGGGCAGCGGCCATTCGCGCGGATAGCGCGGGCCGATCAATACCAGACCCTGCGCGAAGGCGGTGGGCCCGGCCAAGGTGCGGTCGCGCGCTTGCAGCAGTTCGGTCATCCACGTTTCGGGGCGCTCCCCCGCACCGATCATCAGCAGCGACCCGACGATGTTGCGCACCATATGGTGCAGAAACGCATTGGCCTGCACTGTCACGGTGACGATATCGCCTTCGCGCACGACTTCGATGAACTGCAGGTGCCGTCGCGGGTGCGCGGCTTGGCAGCGTACGGTGCGGAACGAGGTGAAATCCTGCTCGCCCAGCAGGCTTTGCGCAGCGCGGTGCATGGCATCGGCATCGAGCTTCCGCCGCTCCCACGCCAGATATTGCCTGCCCAGCGCGGGCCGCACGTCGTGGTTGAGCAGGCGATAGCGATAACGTCTTGCGCGCGCCGAAAACCGGGCGTTGAATTCATCGCTGACCGGTACGCACCAGCGCACGCGCATGGCGGCCGGCAGGCGCGTGGTGGTGCCCAACACCCAGGCGCGCGCGTCCCGCTGCGCATCGCTGTCGAAATTCACGACCTGGCATTCGGCATGCACGCCGGCATCGGTACGGCCCGCGCAGGTGACGACGACGGGATGGCTGGCAACCCCCGACAGGGCGTCTTCAAGCGCGACCTGCAGCGTCCGCGGACCGCCAGGTTGACCGTAGGGGGTGAGCCGTTGCCAACCTTTGAAGGTGCTGCCGTCGTATTCGACGCCTATGGCATATCGCATCGATCGGTCCGGACGGGCGTCAGCCCAGTTCCCGCAGCATGTCTTCGGCCTGGCGGCGCACGTCCGCAGTGTCGCCGCGCGTGGCCACTTCCTGCAGCAGGCTGCGCGCGGTATCGCGGTCGCCCATTTCGACATAGGCCCGGGCCAGATCCAGACGCCCCTGTCCCGGCGGCGCCGGATTGAGCGGGCTCACCTCGAAACCGCCAGCATGCCAGGTGGGCACTCCGAGCACGGGCGACACGGGAATGCCGGGCTCCGGTTCGGCCGGCTTGGCGAGGCGATTCCAGGCCGGCTCCGCAGGCATCGCCTCGGCTTGTGCGAGCACCTCGTGGCCCGCGAATGCGCTCCCCGAGTCGAGTCGTGAATCTAGCCGTGAATCGCGTCGTGAATCGGGATGCGACGCGGCGTCGAAGTCGACATCGACAGCCGTGGGCGCAGGAATCGCTGCGGCGAGGCGTTCGCTGTCGTGCTTTCTTTCGGCCGCTGGCGCTGCGCGACGATTCAACCACCACCAGGTCAACAGGCCGATCAACAGCATGCCTGCACCCACACCGAGCCACGGAGCCAGGCTGACGGGCGTTGCAGCGGCGGCCTTGGCATCGGCCGCCTGGGTCGTGGCGAGGCGCTGCTGCGCTGCAGCCAGTTCGCTGTCCTTGAGCGCCACCAGCTGGTCCTGCTGCTGTTTCAGCTGTTCCAGCTCGGCAACCCGTGCCTTCAGCTCCTGGACCTCGGCATCGCGCGCGACCAGCGTTTCTTTGGTCTGCTGAAATTCCTGTTGTCGCAACATCTCGCCCTCACCACCGGCACTGATGCCGGATCGCGTACCTGCACGCCGCGCGTCGCTGGCGGACGGCGGAACAATTTCAAGTCTTGCCTGCGCGGTGGCACGCGGTGCGCGCGCGGGCGGCGGGGCGGCCAACGTGGCCACAGGCGCTGGACTGTCTGTCGAAGGCGCCCCGACCACGGCCGGC
>JANOXT010000053.1:0-3624 GCA_031418555.1 Lysobacterales bacterium
GATGGCCAGCGTGTGCCCCGGCAGCAGACTGTCGATGCCGCGATAGACCGTATGCGGCGCGATCGGCGACCACGTGCTGAAGGTTTCGGCCAGCGCGAGCGGATCCAGCGCCGCGCACTGCGGCAGCACCGACAGCAGCGCCTTCGCCTCCGACGCAAACCAGAGGCCGCCGTCCTGGCGTGCATACAGCAACGGCCGAATGCCGGCACGATCGCGCGCAAGCACCAGCCGGCGACGCTCGGTGTCCCACAGCGCAATCGCGAACTGGCCGTTGAGGTGTTCGACGAAGCGGTCGCCGTCGCGGTCGTACAGATGCACGATCACTTCGGTGTCGGACTGCGTGTAGAACACGCGGCCTTCGGCCTCAAGTTCCCGCCGCAGTTCGACGTAGTTGAAGATCTCGCCGTTGAAGACGGTCCGCACGGTGCCGCGCGGGTTGCGGATCGGCTGGTCGCCGGTGGTCAGGTCGATAATCGACAGCCGCGCATGCGCAAGCCCGATGCCGTCTTCGGCGTGATAGCCGTAACCGTCCGGCCCGCGATGGGCGAGGGTGTGGATCATGCGCCGCAGCTGCGGGTGCGTCGTTTCGGGGCGCACGTTGGGTCCGGTGAACCCGGCGATTCCGCACACGTTGTATCTCCCCCTGGTTGCGAAGCTGCGGTTTTTCAGACCGATAGCCGAATCAACGTAGAAAGAACAACAAACCAGCCAAGTGTTGCAGACTTAGAACACCCTCACTCTGCCCCCCTTCCGCACGCCGGAGAGGGGAGCCTGCATCTTGCGCAAGCAGGTGCGGTTTTTTCACTTGAACCGAAAAGGTTCTAAACTTTCGCGGCCAGGGCCAAGGCTTCCTTGCATGCACGCAGCGTATCCGCTGCCACTGCGTCCCAGCCGCGCGAGAACCGGCGCGACAGCATCGTCTCGTCCCAAGACCGATCGAGCGCATCGCGCAGTCCTGCAGCCAGCGCCGCAGGATCGCGCGCCGGTACCAACAGACCGCAGTCGGCGTCCACCACTTCGGGTATGCCGCCGACCGGGGTTGCCACCACTGGACGCCCGCAGGCCAAAGCCTCGACCAATACATTGGGATGGCCTTCGGAATAACTGGGCAGCGTGACCAGATCGGACGCCGCCATCCAGCGTGCCACCTCATGCGGACCCTGTGCGCCGGGCAGCAAAACGCGCAGCGCGGGGTCGGCGCCGATCCGGCTTTCAAGCTCCGCGCGCATCGGGCCATCGCCGATCAGCGCCAGCTGCAGTTTCGGCCGCTGCGGGGCCAGTGCGGTCATCGCATCCAGCAGTTCGCGCAGTCCTTTTTCAGGCACCAGGCGACCGACATAGACCGCAAGTTCGGCGCTGGCATCGATGCCCAGCGCGGCGCGTGCATCGGCCCGCGACTGCGGGTGGAAGATGGTCGCATCGCAGCCGTTGGGGATCGCGCGGATGCGCGCGGGATCGGCATCGTAGTTGCGCGCCGCGACCCGGCCCAGATCTTCGCTCACCACCAGAATGCGCTGTGCGGCGTGCAGAACAGGGCGGGTAAGACGCGTGCTGACGGCGTCGCGCACGCGCAGATCCGAGCCGCGCGCACCGACCACCAGCGGCAGGCCTGCACGTCGCGCCGCATGCATCGCACCGAAAGCGTCCGGGTACAGCCAGTACGACAGCACTACGTCGGGCGCGAATGCGCGCAGCGGCGCATGCAGCGTACGCGCGCACAGCCAGCCGTTGAACGGACGGCTGATCATCGGCAGCGCGGGGTAGTCGATATAGCGCACATCGCAGCCGGGAACGGTATGGGAATCGTCGGAGGCGCGGAACAGATAGCTGCGCGGTCTGGCCCAGCGCGGATAACTCGCGACCGGGCTGAGCACGCGCACGTCGGCGAGTTTCGACAGTTCGCGTACGGTCTGATGGATCGGCCGGCCGCGATTGGGCTCGCCGGCGATCGGAAACTGCGAGGTGACGATCAGGATGCGCATGCGCGGCCCTTCCAAAATATCAAAGAGGCAAGATCGTGCGCGGCCTTGCGGGAGGGGCTGCGCTTCGCGGCTGCCCGAATTGGTTGATAATACGACGACTGCATGCAATGGGGGCATGCGATCGGAGCGATGCAGTGGATCGATCGGGCGCCGCGCGTGATGAAACCATAGCCAGAACTGGAACTGGAACTGCAGCCGGTGCTCGCGTGGGCGAACTCGATGCGCTGCGCGGACTCGCCGCGCTGGGTGTGGTCGTATTCCACTACACCACGTTCTATCAGCAGGAACAGGGGCATCTGCAGCCGCTGGGCTTCGGCTTTCCCGCCGGCAACTACGGCGTGCATCTGTTTTTCCTGATCAGCGGCTTCGTGATCTTCATGACCCTGGAGCGTACCCGGACCGCGATGGATTTCGTGGTCTCGCGCTTCTCGCGGCTGTTTCCCGCTTATTGGTCGGCGATCGGGATTACCGCCGCCGTTGTGTACGCCATCGGCATGCCGAAACAGCAGATCGCAATGACCGATCTTTTGGTCAATGTGACCATGCTGCAGGAAGTGCTGGGGTTCGAGCACCTCGACGGTTCGTACTGGACGCTGGAGGTCGAGCTGTTCTTCTATGCGCAGATGCTGTTCTGGTTCGTGCTGGGCCAGCTCAAGCGTATCCATTGGATCATCGGGGCCTGGCTGGCGATGGCGGTGCTCTACTCGCAGACCGAACAGCATCATGTGCATTTTTCCTACGTGCTGCGCGAGCTGCTGATTCTCCGCCATGTGCCGTTTTTCGCGCTGGGAATTCTGTTCTATCGCATTCACTCGCGCTCCGGCGGGCTGTGGCCCAACCTGGCGCTGATCGCGCTGTCGCTGGCGGCGATCGGTCTGTCCAAGCCGCCGGTCTATCTGCTGGTGGGCGCGGCATGCTGCGCGATCTTCGCGCTTTTCACCAGCGGGCGGCTGCGCTGGCTGCGTGCGGCGCCCTTCGTGTTTCTCGGCGGCATTTCCTATTCGCTGTACTTGCTGCATCAGGCGATCGGATTCGCGCTGATCCATCGTCTGGAAGCCGCTGGCGTTCCAAGCCTTGCCGCAGTGGCGGTGGTGATGGTCGCGGTGCTTGGGCTGGCGACAACACTGACTTACGCCGTGGAGCGACCGGCGATGCGCCGGCTTCGCGATGGTTGGCGCAGACGCAAAGCGGCTTAGCTGCGGTGCAGACATCGGTAGAGCGGCCTTCAGGCCGCTGCCGTTGGTGGATATCAGTCAAAACGGGCAAAGAGCAGCGTGCTGCAGCCCGTTATACCGCATGCACTTTATGCTATTCGCCAAAAGTGATGTCCAGACCCTTGCGTACCCCGACCCTCGGCGTCCAGCCGAGCACGTCGCGCGCAGCGGTGGTGTCGAAATTGCTCAGCGGCCGCAGCGAATGCACCCGGTAGCGGGTCAACGGCACGTCGCGCTTCAGCACTTTGCCCAGCAGTTCCACGCCGATGGCCAGGCACAGGAACACCCATTGCGGAACCCACATCAACTTCAGTTTATCGCCGAGTTTACGCTTGCAGCGGCGCAGGTATTCGCTGCGGTCGACTGAAACGGTATCGACCAGATTGAAGGTCTTGCCCAGCGCCTGCGGCGCTTCCGCCGCCAGCAGA
>JANOXT010000054.1:0-5047 GCA_031418555.1 Lysobacterales bacterium
CCGACCCATCGCATCCGAACACGGCTACTGGCGCCTCTCCGGCATCGCCAACCTGCATTCGCACGCGTTCCAGCGCGCGATGGCGGGCATGGCCGAACGCATGACCCATCCATCGGATTCGTTCTGGACCTGGCGCGAGACCATGTACCGGATGGCGGCGCGCTTCGACCCCGATACCCTGCACGCGGTCGCTGCGCAGCTGTATGTCGAGATGCTGGAAGCGGGCTACACCACCGTGTGCGAATTCCACTATCTGCACCACGCGCCCGACGGCCGCGCGTATGGCGACCCCGCCGCGATGTCGCGTGCGCTGATCGCCGCCGCGCGCGACACCGGCATCCGGCTCACGCTGCTGCCGGTGCTGTACATGACCGGCGGCTTCGACGGCCGTCCGCTGAACGACCGTCAGCGCCGCTTCGGTCACGATATCGACAGTTATCTGCGTCTGTTCGACACGCTGCATCGCGAACAGGACGACACGCTGCGCGTCGGCTGCGCGCTGCACAGCCTGCGCGCAGTGCCGCACCAGGCGATGACCGCCGTGCTGGCTGCGCTGCCGCAGGACGCCCGCATCCATATCCATATCGCCGAACAGATCGGCGAAGTGCAGGACAGCCTGGCGATCCGCGGCGAACGCCCGGTGCGCTGGCTGCTGGACCACGCCGATATCGATGCGCGCTGGACGCTGATCCACGCCACGCATCTTGAAGTCGACGAAATCGTCGGTATCGCCGACAGCGGCGCCACGGTCGCGATCTGCACGACCACCGAGGCCAATCTTGGCGACGGTCTGTTTCCGCTGCGCGATTACCTCGATGTCAACGGCGCCTGGGGCATCGGTTCGGACTCGCACAGTTCGGTGTCGCCGGTCGAGGAACTGCGCTGGCTCGAATATGGCCAGCGTCTCATCACCCGTCATCGCAACATCGCCGCGACCGCAGTGTCGCCCAGCGTCGGTGAAAATTTGCTGCGCAATGTGCATGCCAGCGCGGCGCAGGCCACGGGATTCGCCGCCGATGCACTGGCCGCGGACACCGTGACGCTCAATGCGCATGCGCCGCAGCTGATCGGCGCGACTGCCGACGATATCGCCGACCGCTGGCTGTTCGCCGGCAACCGCAATGCGGTGGATGCGGTCGCTGTGAACGGCCGCGTGGTGGTGATCGATGGGCGGCATATCGAACGCGACGCCATCGTCGCGCGGTTCGCGGTCGCCATGCGCGGGCTGTTGTCCGGCTGATCGGCTTTGGGGCGCGTTTCGTCGCCCGTGGGACGGATTCCGTCGCACAGGCCAGCGTGCATGGGTGGCCGGTGGCAGGCTGATCGCACCCCTGATCACGCACTGGAGTTCGTCATGCGCTTTCGTCCTGCCGCTCTTTCCGCCGCGACTGCCGCCGCAGTCTTCGCATGTGGTGCCGCCCACGCGATGACCGATGCCGAACTGCAGGCCATTGTCGAAAAACGTCTGCACGGCGACCGCACCGGCGCGTGTTTCGCCGTAGCCGTCATCGACACGGCTATCAGCCGCGCTTACGTTTGTGCCGATGGCAAAAGCGCTGCACCGCGCATCGATGCAGACACTGCATTCGAGATCGGTTCGGTCAGCAAGCCGATGATGGCGGCGCTGCTGGCGGGTTTGATCCGCGACGGCAAGGCATCGCTCGACGATCCGCTGTCGGCCTATCTGCCGAAGGGCGGCAAGGTGCCGACCTTCGACGGCAAACCCATCCTGTTGCGGCATATCGTCACCCACACCTCCGGTCTGCCGGCGATTCCATCCAACATGGACCATGGCGATCCAGACAATCCTTACGCGCATCTCGATCAGAAGATGCTGCTCGAAGCGCTGTCGACCACCGTGCTGTCGCGTGCGCCGGGTGCGCAGTTCGAATACTCCAATTTCGCGGCGATGTTGCTTTCCTATGCGATCACGCGCCGCGCCGGCAGCGATTTCGAAACCCTGCTCGACACCCGCGTGTTCGCGCCGCTGGGCATGGACAGCAGCTATGTCAATCGCAAGCCGGACCATGTGAGGGCTGCGATCGGCCACACGCCGGACGGCAAGACGACGTCTGCCTGGACGTTCCCGACCGACTTCGCCGGCGTCGGCGGCGTGCATTCGACGCTCGGGGATATGGTCCGCTACGTGCAAGGCCAGTTCGGCAGCGCACCCAAGCCGCTCGACGCGGATTTCCGGATGACGCATGCGCCTCTGGCCGGCGATGCCAAAGCGCCGTTCGCGATGCACTGGATGCTGGCGCCACTCAACGGCCGCACATGGCTTGCGCACGAGGGCGGCACCGGTGGATTCTCGTCGTTCGTGGCCTTCGATCCCGAGCGTGCATTCGGCGTGGTGATCCTGTCCGATACCGCGCTGCACGAACGCGGCGGCTTAGGCAGTCTTGGTCTGCACCTGCTCGATCCGAAGGTGCCGCTGGGCAAGCCGGACACCGGTGAGACCGTCGGCGCAGAGGCTCCGCGTCCGGCGCTATCGCAGCAGGAGCTGCAGGCCTACACGGGCGAATACCTGCTGATGCCAGGCTTCGCGCTGACCGTGCGCGCCGAAAAGGCAACGCTGACCGCGCAGGCGACCGGGCAGGGCGCGTTCCCGCTCGCAGCGACAGCGAAGCAGGACGTGTTCGAAGCGCCGGACTTCGGTATCGTGATCCGGTTCCAGCGCGACGCGGCCGGCAAGATCGTCGCACTCAAGCTCGATCAGGCCGGCCACACCCTTGAGGGACAGCGCAGATGATTTCGCCGGAACCGCTGGCCGACCGCACGCCTTACGCATTGAATGAGCCGCTGCCGAACGAAGTCGTCGCTGGAGGCGGCGTGTTCCGCATCCACTACCGGCGCTATCCGGTGTTCAGCTGGCCATGGCTGCGCGGACGCAGTCTGATCGTTGCGATCTGCATTGGGTTATGGGCGCTGCTGACGGGCGTGGGCTTGGGGATGAGCACATCCGATCCACGCTTGGGACTGCTCGCCGGCCTGCATTTTTTCTGCGGTTTCATGCTCATGTCATGCGCGGGCCCGCTGTTCGCGACCGTGGTGCGCCATCGTCACCTGCCGCTCCATCGCGAACGCATCGGCGTGGCGATCGCAGTGCTGATCGGCATCGTCATCGCGTACTTTGCCGACAGCTGGGCGTCTGCCTACCTCGAACAGGTCATGCCCAAAGCGAAGGGTATCGATCTGACCGTGAAGCCGCCGACGTTTTCGCCGCTGGCCAAGGCGGTGCTGGTCACGATCAAAGTCATGGTTGGATTGATGATCTATGGCGCCATCGGCGGCGGTCTGGCGCTGCGTGCGTATTTCGGCGAACTGCGGCGCTGGCGCGACAATCGCCAGGCCGATGCGCTGGCGGCGCTGCAGCTGCGGAAACAGCAGTCCGACCTGCGCCTTGGCGTGCTGCAGGCGCAGGTCGAACCGCATTTCCTGTTCAATACGCTGGCCTCGGTGCGCGCGCTGGTACGACAGGATCCCGCACAGGCCGAAGCCACGCTTGATGCCTTGGTCGATTACCTGCGCGCAACCATTCCCAAGCTGCGCGATGAAGAGAGCGCGCTGCATTCGACGCTGGGCCAGCAGTTGGAGATCTGCGCCAGCTATCTCGAACTGATGCGCTTGCGCACTGCCGGACGCCTGAGCTATTCGGTCGATGTCGATCCATCGCTGCGTGCGCTGCCGTTTCCGCCGATGCTGCTGATCAGCCTCGTCGAAAACGCGGTCAAGCACGGGATCGAACCGAAACCCGGTCCTGGCCGGGTCACCATCACAGCACAGCGTAGCGAACGCGAAGTGTGCCTCCGCGTCATCGATGACGGCCTCGGACTGCAGTTGGGCGTTGGCGGCGGACTGGGTTTGACCAACGTGCGCGCGCAGCTGGACGCCCGTTACGGGGCGCGCGCCAGCGTTGCGTTGACTGGCCAGCCCGCGCGCGGTGCGTGCGCTGAATTGAAGATTCCATTGGACGACGATGCGCCATGACCGTACTCACTGCCATCCTTGTCGAAGATGAAGCGCCTTTGCGTCGCGCGCTGCGCACGATGCTGCAGGCCGCATGGCCGGAGCTGCGCATCGTGGCCGAATGCGAGGACGGCATCGCCGCGATGGAGGTGATCGCCGCGCATCGGCCGGATATCAGCTTTCTCGACATCCGCATGCCCGGCGTCAGCGGCCTGGATGTGGCGCGCGCGGCGGTCGCTGCGAAATCGCAGGTGGTGTTCACTACCGCCTACGACGAATACGCGGTGCGCGCGTTCGAGGCGGGCGCCGTCGACTACCTGCTCAAGCCGGTGCAGCCGGCGCGTCTGGCGCAGGCGGTCGTGCGCATCCGCGCGCGGCTGGGCGATGCGGATGCGAATGGGAATGCGGGCGAGCGGATGGATGCTCTTGAAATCTCGCTGCGGCCATCGGGCGCGCGCCTGATCCGCTGGATCAGCGCGGCAGTGGGCGACAGCGTGCGCATGCTCGGCATCGATGAAGTGCTGTATTTCCAGGCCCAGGACAAATACGTGCGGGTGGTGACGGCAAGCGCCGACGCGGTGATCCGTACGCCGATCAAGGATCTGCTGGCGGGGCTGGATCCCGACGCGTTCTGGCAGGTGCATCGCGGCACCATCGTGCGCGTGTCCGCGATCGACCGCGTGCGCAAGGACGTCTTCGGCAAGTCGACGCTGCAGCTGCGGGGCCGTGACGACGCGCTGCCGGTGAGCCCGGCGTTCCTGCATCGCTTTCGCGGCATGTGATGCGCATGCTGTAGAGCGGACTTCAGTCCGCTGCACTTATTTTGCGCGAGCAGCGGCCTGAAGGCCGCTCTACAGAGGCGTGCATCACATCCCGCGGAAACGATGCAGAAACGCTGAGCTGACCGGCAACGCATCGCCGCGGCCGCGCAGTTGCAGCGTCGATTTTCCGAATTCGTCCTTGCGCACGCGGTCGATCGCGGACACGCGCACCACCACGCCGCGATGCACCTGCCAGAACTCGTCGGAATCCAGCCCCGCTAGCAGTTCCTTGATCGGCGTGCGGATGATCGCCTCGC
>JANOXT010000055.1:0-8650 GCA_031418555.1 Lysobacterales bacterium
GTGCCGAAAGGATCACCACGAATCGGATCTCCGAGGTTTCCGGTTTCAGTATCGGTACGCTCTACCAGTATTTTCATGATCGCGACTCCCTGCTGATGGCGATGGGCATCGCGCATCGCGACAGATTGATCGAACGATTGACAATGACGCTGGCCGCATCCCGCGATCAACCCTCCCGCGAGGCGATATCGCGTCTTGTGGCGGTGATTTTTGCCGATGCCCGCTGCAACAGGAAAATGCTTCGGACGGTGTTCCGCGCTGCGACCAGAAAAGAGATGGCCGCAAAGATGCTCGATGCGATGCGCGTTCTTGACCGACACATCGCGCGGAGCCTGGCCGAATTGGCGGTGGGCGATGGTGTTGCGCTGTCGCCAGCCTGCCAGTTCGTGTTGTCCAGGTCGCTGACGTGTGTATTGTGGTCTGCCGTCATGGAAGATTCCGATCTGCTCGATTGCCAGGAGGTCGAAGATCAGCTTCGCAACATGTTGGCAATGGCCATGATTCGAGGCACGGAGTTCAACATCGGCCATGCGACCAGAAACTAGGGTCGGATCGGAATTTCCCGACTTGTCTGTCCTACGCTTTTTTAGTCATCATGCTCACGAACGTGCTGCGGTTGGTGCGCTGGGATCGTGGAGTCGGCTGCGCTCACCACCACCCTACAGATGCCGGCATGTGAAATTTTGTGGGTAGTTCATGGATTGATGCGGCACCAACAGGGAGGTTTCAACGATGCAAGATTCATTGATCGATCAGACGCAGACATTCTCGCCGTCGCGCCGCCAATTCCTGCGTGTGGGTACGGTGGCTGCACTCGGTTTGGGATTGCCGTCGCTGGGATGGCTGAGCGGCTGCGCGTCGCTGCCCGATTCACGCGCGCTGCCGTGGAGGGATTTGGCGCGGTCGATGCAGGGGCCGCTGTTGATGCCGGGGTCTGCGGAGTTCGCGACGCGTGCGCGGCCGTGGGCGCTGCAATATGCGTCGACGCTGCCGCAGGGCATTGCGCAGTGCGCGGATGAGGCGGATGTGCAGGCCTGTCTGCGCTGGGCGCAGGCCAACCGGGTGCCATTGGTCGCACGCAGCGGTGGGCATTCGTACGCAGGGTATTCGACGACGACCGGGCTGATGATCGATGTGTCGTCGATGAACGGTGTTGATGTCGACGGCGCCACCGGCATCGCTACGCTGGGCGGCGGTGCGCGCAACAAGCATGTGTATGCGGCGTGCCGGCCGTACAGCCGCGCGGTGACCCACGGGCGCTGCAAGGATGTGGGCGTGGCGGGGCTGGTGTTGGGCGGCGGTATCGGCTTCAACATGCGTGCGCATGGGCTGACTTGCGACGGTTTGACTGCGACGCGGGTCGTGTTGGCCGATGGCCGCGCGTTGAACTGCAGCGCGACCGAAAATGCGGAGCTGTTCTGGGCGATTCGCGGCGCGGGCGGCGGCAACTTCGGCATCCATACGTCCTTCACGTTCCAGACGTTTCCGGTCGGCATGTTCACCGTGTTCGAGATGACCTGGACCGACCGCATCGCCGAGGTGTTCGCGGCGCTGCAGACGATGGCACTGGCCGCACCCGAAGCGCTGGGCATGAAGCTCAGCGTGAAGGCAGAGGCCGGTGCGTCGGGATTGAAACTGTCGATCCTCGGCCAGTTGGCCGGTCCGCGGGCTGAGCTGATGGCGCTGCTGGCGCCGGTGTTGGCGATGTATCGGCCCGACAAGTCCGTCGTCGATGAGCTGCTGTACTGGGACGCGCAGGAATTTCTGTCCGAAGACGGCAAGCCCGAATACTCGCACGAGCGTTCGCGGTTTGCGCACGGGGCGCTGTCGGGCGAGGCGATCCAGACCATCCTTGCGAACCTGCGCGAATGGCCGGGCACCACGGTGGCCGCGACCTGGAAATTCTTTTTGATGGGCGGTGCCATCGACCGCATCGCACCGGCCGACACGGCTTTCGTGCATCGCGGGTACTCGATGATCTCCAGCACCGAGCTGGAATGGACGCCGGCCGATGCGCCCGAGGTGCTGGCGAAGAATCAACAGTGGCTGTCGCGCTTCCACGATCGCATGGAGCGCTACACCTCGGCGTACTGCTACCAGAACTTCATCGATCCCAGTCAGCGCGATTTTCTGCACGCGTATTACGGCGAAAACCTGCCGCGGTTACGTGACGTCAAACGCGCCTACGACCCGACGAATCTCTTCCATTATCCGCAGTCGATTCCGCAATCGATGTCGTAGGGTGGCGGTGAGCGCAGCGAACCCCACCACCGCATGAAGTCGGGCAACAGTGAGATGTCGAAACAGCCTTTCATTTCCGACGCCCCCTTTGCTGGATGAACACTTGCGGGCATCATCCGGTCATCGTCGCGTGATCTTTTCCCAATCCTCCAGACAAGCCAGACAGACCATGACCGACAACACGTGTATTCGCATCGCCGCCATCGCGCTTTTCGCATGTCTGCTGTCCAGCCCCGCCGTCGCGCAGGACAAACCCGCGGTACTGATGATGGAAGACTCGCTGGCCCGGCCGTTCGGCGCCCGCAGTCGTCTGGGCTTCGAGCGGTAGGCCGCTGCGGACGAATCGCCTGTCTGGAAAGACCCGGACGGCAGACTCGACAGCACGTTGGTGTCGCTGGCCGCAGGCGGTGGCATGGTCGGTTTTGCGGTCGGCGATGCCCACGCCCAGCGCGAGCGCGACGCCACCATCAAGCCCTTGATCGATGGCGTGGCTCAAGGCGACCGTTTGAAGACCATGATGGAAGGCGAGTTGCGCGCGTCGGTGGAATCACACGGCTATGCCATCCAGCGCACGCTGCGCGCCGACGGCATGTCGAAGGCGCACGTCTATCAGGGCCTGACCAAACCCAGCGACGGTCTGGCCATCGTCGTACAGCAGCCTAAAGGCACGCCGACAGTGGCGTTGAGCTGGGACGATCGCCAGCCGCTGCTTGCACTCGATGTGTATTTCTACGAGCGCCGCGAGGGCAAGAAGCTCACCGTTCGCGAAAAGAGCCGTCGCAGCATCCGCTATGTCGGGTATCAAGCGCCGGCCGGGCAGGATCCGCGCGCTTACTGGGCCGCCCACGATGCGTCCGCGTTCGTTGCAGAAGTGCAGACCGGCCTGCGCCACATCCTGCCGCTGGCCTGGGATGCCGCTATTGAGGTGCCTGATGTGCCGCGCAAGGAAACCACCACGCTGCAGATCGATGGGGTGCCGCTGGTATTCTTCGGCCGCCTGTGGAAACAGGAAAATGGCATCGCCTATGTGTTCAACCAGGATGAAGCCATCACCGTCGTTGCGACTGCCGGCGCGCCTGTGGCCGATGCTGCGGTCGCAGCGCCATGATCTGATCAGTGATCAACCGGTGATGCATACCGATCTGTGATCCGCCTCACGGGTGCAGTGTCGATGACTGCTGCGGTAGTATCCGGGTATGCGCCGAACAGGCGTTGAGACAAATCCGGATCGGGGGATCCGGGCATCGACCGGTCCAGGGATGTGGTGTTGCCCTGTGGGGCGGTCCGGTTTGTTTGGGCACGACGACAATCCAGGGGAATCATCATGAGTCACAGTTCGAAGATGGCGCAGTTGCTGCGCTTGGCGCGCCTGGCCGCGCAGGCGGACAACACGGGGCAGAGCGCGCAGGAAGTGATCGAGCAGGAAGCCTGCCTTCATGAAGCCAGCCTTCACGAAACATTGCGCGACGCCAGCCGTCGTCGCTTCACGCAGGGCGCGGTAGCGGGTGCGGCGACGGCTGCAGCCGGCGCGATGACGCCGGCTGCGTGGGCCGGGGCGGCGAAATTGCGGCGGATGATGATCGGCAGCAATGTCGCGGTGGTCGGTGCCGGTCTGGCCGGCCTGAGCTGCGCCTCTGAACTGGCGCGCAAAGGCGTGACCACGCACGTGTTTGAAGCGGCGGGCCGCGTCGGCGGCCGATGTTCGTCGCTGCGCGGATTTTTTCCGGGGCAGGTGGCCGAACGCGGCGGCGAGTTCATCGGCACGTCGCATCACGCGATGATCGGTTATGCGCGCATGCTCAAGCTGCCGCTGGAAGACGTGTCGATGCTGCCGGGCAATCCGTTCTACCACTTCGACGGCCACACCTATTCCGAAGCGCAGGTGGTGGAGGAGTACCGCGCCTTCGCGGCGTCGATGGGCGAGGATCTATCCGCGTTGGGGCATCCCACCGCCGATCGTTTCAACGCGGCCGACGAACTGTTCGACATGATGACGCTGGACGATTATCTGGGCCTGCAGGGCGCAGGCGGCCTGCTGCGCAAAGTGATCGGCGCGGCCTACGCCGCGGAATACGGCGCGGGCGTGGACGAACTGAGTTCGATCAGCTTCCTGCGCTTCGTGCACGGCGACAAGCGCGGCAAGTTCGCGCAAGTGGGCAGTGGCAATGGCCTGGTCGGCGGCGAAGGCTTCCACGTGGTCGACGGCAACGACCGCATCGCAACCGGTCTGGCCGCGCGCCTGCCGATGCCGGTGCAGTTGGGTCACAAGCTGGTGGCGGTACGCAAACTCGCCAACGGCCGCGTGCGCTTGAGTTTCGATGTCGCCGGGCGCAGCGTGCAGAGCGATCATGACGCGGTGGTGCTGACGCTGCCCTTCAGCGTGCTGCGCGATGTGCAGCTGGACGCCAGCCTGGAACTTCCAGCGTGGAAGCGCTACGCCATCAACCATGCGGCGATGGGCGACAGCAGCAAGCTGATGGTCGGCTTCAACCAGACGTACTGGTATATCCAGCATGGCTCAAGCGGCACCGGCTTCGGCGATCGTTCGCATCTGCAGTCCACCTGGGAGACCAACGCGTACAACGGCAACGAGCGCCGCGCGGTGCTCACCACGCAGCTGGGCGGCGCCTTGGCCAAGTCGCTGGATGCGCGAAACCTGCAGCCCGAAGCCACGGCGTTTCTGGATCAGCTGGAATCGGCATTGCCCGGCGCGCATCAGGCGGCGCAGCGTACCGCCAGCGGCGACGTGGTGGCGTTCGCCCAGAACTGGTCGCGCAACCCGTACAGCAAGGGCGCCTATACGCACGCACGCCCCGGATATTTCACGATGATCGCGCACAACGAAGCAAAGCAGATCGGCAATGTGATGTTCGCCGGCGAACACACCAGCAGCTTCTACGAATGGCAGGGCACCATGGAAGGCGCTGCGCTGTCGGGTCTGCGTGCGGCGGCCGAGGCCTGCACGCTGCTGCGGGTGCGCTGAGCCGCAGCAACGGCGAAACCGCAGGTCGTGCCCGAGCACGGCCTGCGGCGTTTTGCGGGTTCACTCCTGACGCGGCATTGCCCGGCGTGATTGCACCCTACGTTTCAGCCGGGCATGACGTGACCCATGCGTTACTTCATCCATTCCAGTACGGCCGTTTCCGTCGCGATGGCGACGGGCTCGGTGCCGCTGTTGGAGAAGATCGCGATCCCGCGTTCGCAGCGGCTGTCGTACGCGACGGTGGCGTAGAAATTACCTCCCGATCCGCTGTGAAATGCGAACGTGACGCCGTTCGCTGCGGTGAATTCAGACCAGCCCATCGAGTAGGCCTCGCCGTCGGTCGAGACCGGCACTGCATGCAAGCGCCGGAAACTGGCCGCACTCAGCAGTCGCGGCCGGCCGCAGCCGGCTTCTGCATGCAGCATCACGTACTTGGCGTAATCGGCGATGTTCACCGACAGATCGCCGGCCGGGCGCAGCCACAGCGGAAACAGGAAGCGCGGATCATCCGGCGCGGTGACGACTTGCACACCGTTGCCCTCCACATCGGCATGGCCCCACGGCTGATTCGGATCGACGGCCGCCGGCCAGCCGAACTTCGCGTTCATGCCCAGCGGTTTGAACAGGTAGTGCTGCATCGCCGTTTCGTAGGGCATGCCCGAGGCCCGTTCGATGATCGCGCCGGCGACGGAATAGCCGCCGTTCGAGTATCCGAAGGTCCCAGGTGCGGTGGCGGGAGGCAGGGCCAGCGCCCAGCGCGCGAACGCCTGCCGCTGCGCCGAGGCACCGCCACGGAAGACCGGCACCTCGGCGATCTCGGCCAGACCCGGAAGCGGCACAATGCCGGCGCGGTGCTGCAGCAGTTGTTCCAGCGTGACCCGGCGGTAGGCCGGATGCATCGGGACGTCGGGAAAGATCGCCCCGAGGGTCGAGTCCCAGCGCAGCCGGCGGCGCTCGACCAGTTCGGCGATGACGGTCGCGGTCATCGATTTGATGTTGGAGCCGATATGAAAGCGGTCGTCGATGCGTATCTTGTCGACGCTGCCGAGTCGCCTCACGCCCTGGGCGCTGGCCCACCACTGGCCGTCGCGGAAACCAAGCGCGGCGATGCCGGGCATGCTGCCGTCGGCGCGGACCGCAGCGACGAGGCGATCGAATTCGGGCCTGCCGGTCTGTACTTTGGCGGTGGCCGGAGCGGACTGGGCAAAAACTGGGATCGTCCCGACCAGCAGGCTCAGCGCCAGCAACAGTCGGCGGAAGGGATAACGTGCAGTAATACGCATGGGGCGGTGACTCCTCTTGAAGGAGGCCCATGCTGGCTGCGTGGGTTGCGGGCGTCGTCCGCAGGCTTCGGCGGGCTGTCCTGCGATACCGGCGGCAGTCCGTGCCGGTCGGCGCGGACACGATGGCGCTTGCGGATCAATCCACAGCGAGTGACCGCTGCTGCCGGTACCGGTTGGGGGTGGTCCCGCTGACGCGCCTGAACGCATCGTGGAAGGCGCTCTTGGAGCGGAAGCCGGCGTCGTTCGCTAACGCCAACACGGTCTGACTGTCGTAGGCGGGATCCTGCAGGCAGCGCATGACGTCCTGCACCCGGTAATCGGCGATGTAATCGTGGAAGCTGCGGCCGAGCCATTGATTCAACAGTTGGGACAGCAACTGAGGCGTCACCTCAAGCCGCAGCGCCAGCGAGGGGAGGGTCAGGTCCTCTTCCAGATAGGGCTTGTCGGTGCACATCAGCGCGTCCAGCCGGGCCACCAGCGTCTGTGCGCGCGCTTCGGTCAAGCCGCTTCGGGCATACGCGGGGCGCGTTTCGAAATCGGGCTGCAGCGGAAGCGCGACCGTATCGGTCAAGGCTGTCAAAGGGCCTGCTTCCGTTTCGACATGCGCCGCCTGGGGATCTTGCTGCGCCTGCAGCCATTGATAACCGAGAACGGACGGCTGCTGGATCGCGCGGATGCCGAGGAACAGCACGCACAGCGGCTGCGCCAGACTGGTCAACAGCCGCGTCCATTCGTGATCGAACGCCAGCCCGATCAGCCAAGCCATCGCGATCACGCCTGCGACGAGCAGCAGATGTTCCAGCCACCGTAATTCATGCGCTGCAGCATTGGCGACCACCGACCGCAACGCGCGGCGGTGGCGGCGGAGCCAACGCATCGACAGGACCAGGTAGACCACTGCGCCGGTCAACGCGCCTGCGATCAGGACGGCATTCCACGCAGCCCAACCCGCAGGAACGGCGATATGAATCGGATCTTTGATGGCGCCCCACAGCCGCCAGGCCATCAGTACGCAGGCCGGTGCCATGAGTGCGGCCGGAAGCAGGTGCAGCCATTGGCGCCGAGGCGAAAGCGGCGCGAGCCCCAAGGTCAGCCTGACATAAAGCCACAGAGCCGGTGCGGGTATCCAAAGTGCCCACGAGAGCGCCACCGATGTGACCGCTGCGGCGGCCGAGCCTTCTTCGACGTAGTCCAGCGCGGACAGTACGCCGAGTGCGAGCATCAGCAATGCGAACCAGACCATCGCGGGCCGCTTGCGCCGCCGCCAAGCCATCGCGGCAATCACCGCCCCCTGAACCGCTGCTGCGGCGACCAGCAGATGCGTCAACCAGCGGAAAAACTCAAGCATGGCAACGATGACTGAAGGCGCCGCGCGGGCGACGGTTCATGATGAAAAGGACGCCCATCGCGACCGCCCTGGAAATCAGGATGCTGCGGACGATCCTTTGTCGTCGTCCACAGCCGTGTCATCGCCCGAACCCGATGCCGGTTTCGCTGCCTCGCGGGCTTCGCGCTTGCGGGCGTCTTTGGCGTCCTTTTCCTTCTTTTTTGCGATCTCGCGCTGACGTTTTTCGAACGAATAATTGGGCTTTGCCAAGTGGGAATGCCTCGATACAGGAGCCGTCAGTGTAGTCGGCTAGCTGAAAGGCGACAATCTGGGGCCGGGCGGCACTGCGAGCCTGCTGGACAGCGCGTCCTTTGTGCGGCGGCCTGATTTATCAGCCGATCTTCTCCGCGATGAATGCAGCCCCGATATGGTGCTGTATGAAAGCGACAACCATGCAGCGTCCTACTCGCTGCGTGCGCCGCGCGGATGATCGTGGAGACCGGCGCCGATATGCCGTCTGAAAGCGATCTGGAAACGTATGCAGCGTCACGAAATGGCTGATCTGGCGAAGACCTTTGACAGCACGGCACCGGGTCGCTGGGCCGCGGGCATCCGATGCGCGCCTGGATGTCTTTGCAATGGGATACTGTCCCCGCACAGACAATTCCGCAGGGGGGCGGGATGAACGGACTCAAGCATGTCAGCCATCGCTATGACGATGCGCTCAGCCGGATCGGCTGGGCCGAGCTGGAACACCTGCTTGCGACCTATTACCGCGAAGTTGGCTGGTGGGTCGAGCACGTCGGCACCGGGGTT
>JANOXT010000056.1:0-5216 GCA_031418555.1 Lysobacterales bacterium
CTGTACCTATGACCTGCTGCAGCGTCTGGATCGTGAGGTCTGGGAAGCGTGCAAGGACGCAACGGGCGCATAGATAGTTAGCGCTTTCGTTACATGCCGGCCGCTCGCCATCGCCTGATCGTCTACAGACCCCAATTCAAAGACCCAGCGCACGCTGCTGCTGGATCAGCTCGGCGAGGATGCTGATCGCGATCTCGTGCGGTGTCTGGGCGTCGATGTCGATGCCAACCGGTGCGCGCAGACTGGCCAATGCTGCGGCGTGTTCGGGCAAGGCGGCGCGCACTTCAGCGATCCGCTTGGCGCTGCCCATCATGCCGATGAAGCGTGGCGGCCGATGGCACAGCACACGTAACGTGGCGATGTCGCATTGGAAATCGCGGTTCAGAAGGACGACGAACAATTCGCGCCGCGTGTCCAACGCGGTGGTCAGCAGATCGATCGGGCCGGACAAGCAGGTTGCATGGTTGAATTTCGCAAGCTCATCGCTGCGTTCGTCATACGCCCACAGATCGAAATCAAGCAGATTGGCGACGTCGTGCAGGGCAAGCCCGCAGTGACCGGCGCCGATGATCAGCAGGCGAGGGTCCGGCTGGATCGGCTGCGGATCGCCACCGCCGAGATCGTCGCATTCCAGAGTCAGGCTGTTCCCTGCGGCCAGCGTCTCGGCGATCAATGCAGCGCGCAGGCCATCATCCGCGCCATGCCAGCGGCGCAGGCCGATCCGCATTCGCCCGCCACAGATGCCGGCGGCGCCCTCTCGCCCGGTCAGGTCGATCTCCACTTCCGTGCTGCGCCCCGCGTCTTGCAGCAACGTGTTGGCGGCCGCAACGACGCGCGCTTCGGCCATGCCGCCACCGATGCTGCCGAACGTGTCGCCAGCGCCGATCAGCATCCGGCTGCCGCCTTTACGCGGCGTCGCCCCGCGGGTTTCCAGCACGCTGGCCAGCACGACTGTACCCGTCGCCAGCCAGGCGTGCAGGCGCGCAAACAAGCGTTCGTTCAAAGGTTGACGCCTCTGCGGACGCGCTCAATAGCGGCGAGGATCGCTTCTGGCGTGGCGGGTGCGCCGAGACTGACTTCGCGGGCGTCGCCGAACGCAGCGACCGCTTCGCGCAGTGCCTCGCGCACGCTCATCGCCAGCATGAAAGGCGGTTCGCCCACCGCTTTGCTGCTGAAGATGACCTGTGTGGTTGGCGGTTCACTGCTCCGGAACAGATTCAACCGGAAGTCTTCCGGTACTTCGCACACAGTCGGAATCTTGTAGGTGCTGGGCGCATCAGTGAGCAGCTTGCCAGCATCGTTCCAGCGTAGCTCCTCGCAGGTCAGCCAACCCAGCCCCTGGACGAAGCCACCCTCGATCTGGCCGCGATCGATCGTGATGGCCAACGAGTCGCCGACATCGTGCAGAAGATCAACCCGGCGCAGCGTATGCACGCCGGTGTATCCGCAGACTTCGACCTCGCTGACGGCCGCCCCGAACGCGAAGTAATAGAACGGATGGCCTTGACCGGTCTGAGGGTCCCAGTTCAGGCCCGGCGTGCGGTAGAAACCGGTCGAGGACAGGCTGATCCGCGCCCGATAAGCGGCGCCGACCACGGCTTCGAAGCGCAACCGGTCACTGCTGCCTTCGTCGGCAAACACCGCATCCTCGGCGAAACGGACCTGTTCGGGCTTCACCCTGAGCAACTCCGCAGCGACCGGACGCAAGCGGTCGAGCAGGGTCTCGCAGGCGGCCTTGACCGCTTGGCCATTGAGATCAGCGCCGCTGCTGGCTGCGGTCGCCGATGTATTCGGCACCTTTTCGGTGCTGGTCGGCATGATCCGGATGCGTGCCGTTGCGATTCCCAGCACGCGGCTGGCCACCGCCAGCATTTTGGTGTGCAGGCCCTGGCCCATCTCGGTGCCGCCGTGGTTGAGCTGCACGCTGCCGTCGCTGTAGATGTGGACCAGCGCACCGGCCTGGTTGTACTCGGTCTTATTGAAGGAAATACCGAATTTCACCGGCGTGATGGCGATCCCACGCTTGCGTTGAGCGCTGCAGGCGTTGAATGCGGCGATCGCTTCGCGGCGGGCCATGAACTCGCTGTCGCGCAGCAGCTGTTGCCACAGTTCCGGCAGGTGGTTGTCGACCACCGGTTGCCCATAGTGGGTTTGGTTGCGATCACCATGACTGCGATCGCCAAGACCCGCGGCCGCCGGACGGTAGAAATTGCGCTCACGGACTTCATGCCCCGGCAGTCCGAGATGTCGTGCGACGCGCTCCAGCACTTCTTCACCGACCAGCATGCCCTGCGGGCCACCAAAGCCGCGAAAGGCGGTGTTGGATGCTAGATGGGTGCGCGCGATCTGGCCGGTGATCTCGATATCCGGCACGAAGTAGGCGTTGTCGACATGCACCATTGCGCGCATCAGCACCGGTGGCGACAGGTCGCAGCTCCAGCCACCGTCGGCGGTCAACGCGACCTTCAGCGCCAGCAGTTCGCCTCTCTCATCGAAGCCAACCTCATAGCGACCGAGAAACGGATGCCGTTTGCCGGTCATTTGCATGTCGAGACCACGGGTCAGCTTGATCCGCACCGGACGGCCGGTCCTGTATGCAGCCAACGCCGCGATTGCCGCATAGGGATTGGCCTGGGTCTCCTTGCCACCAAAGCCGCCCCCCATACGCAGACTGCGACAGACGACCCGATGCGCAGGCAGCCCAAGCACGCGGGCGACGATAATCTGGGTTTCGGTCGGGTGCTGAGTGGATGCGGCGATCTGCACCGTGCCTTCGCTGTCGATTTCGACCCAGCTGGCCTGGGTTTCCAGATAGAAATGATCCTGACCACCGATCTGCAGTTCTCCTGACAGCCGCAGTGGCGCGCGGATCATCGCCGCGCTGGCATCGCCGCGGGCAACCCGTACTGGTGGCAGATGAAAGGCCTGCGCGGCCATGGCCTGCTCGATATCGAGCAGCGCCGGCAGCGCTTCATAGATCACCGACACCTGCTTGGCTGCAGCGCGTGCAAGGGCTTCATCTTCGGCCACCACCCAGGCCACCGCCTGACCGTAAAAAAGCACGGTGTGGGACGGCATCAGCGGTTCGTCGTGCAGGATCGGGCCGGTGTCGTTCTCGCCTGGGACATCGCTTGCGGTCAGCACCGCGTGGACGCCGGGCAGGGCCAGCGCGGCAGCGGTATCGATTCCGAGAATCCGCGCATGCGCGTGCGGCGCCTGCACCGGGTACACGCTCAGCATACCGCTGGGCGGGCGCTGCTCATCGGTATAGATGGCCCGTCCGGTGACGTGGCCGACGGCGCTCTCGTGGCGCGGTGATGCCGACGACGCGTTCATGGTCGAAGCCCAGCGACAAAGCGCAGGAACAGGTTGGCGCTGAGCGCTCGGCGGTATTCGCTGCCTGCGCGATGATCGCTGAGCGGTTCGAACTCCGCGCGCAATTGCGCTGCAGCCGCGTCGAGTGTCGTCTGGTCAAGCGGTCGCCCGATCAGCAGCGCTTCGGTCATCCGCGCACGCAACGGAATGGCCGCGACACCGCCATAGGCCAGGCGCGCATGGCTGACCCGTTGCTGGTCGTCGACACCAAACGCGAACGCCGCCGCTACGATGCTGATGTCATCGGTCTGCCGCTTGGCCACCTTGGCGCAGCCGGAACGCAAGTCAGTGCGACGGGGTACGGTGACTCCAACGATGAGTTCGTCAGCGCGACGCGCGGTCTTGCGATAGTCGACGAAATAATCGGCCGCATCGATCGCGCGCGCGCCGTCCAGGCTGCGCAGATGAATCACTGCATCGAGCGCGAGCAACACCGGCAACAGATCGCCGATCGGCGACGCGCTACCGAGGTTGCCGCCAAGGGTCGCGCGATTGCGCACCTGGCGACCGGCAAACCACGGCAGCAGGTCGTCGATGGCCGGGAAGAGACCCTGCAGTTCCGATTGCAAACGGCTCAACGACACTGCCGCGCCTATCCATACGCGATCGTCATCGATTCGCAGCTGCTGCAATTCGTTGATCCGTTCCAGCGCGATCAGTACCGGCGCAACCGGCTTGCCATGGCTCAAATCGACACCGAGATCGGTTCCACCGGCAAACCAATCCGACTGCGGGTGTTCGGCTTTCAGTGCCAGCGCATCATCGATGTTCACGGGGCTGAAAAACCGGGTGATATCCGCAGCCGGCAGGTCCGGCCTGGTCTGCGCGCGCAGCGCGGCAAAGCGCGCATCGCCGGGCGCGTCGGCAGCCAGCTGACGCGCCGCCTGACGGATCGGCCCGTATCCCGTGCAACGGCACAGATTGCCGGCGATCGCATCATCATCGAGTGCGCCTTCGTGCAGCCCGACGAACAGACTCATGACGAACCCCGGCGTGCAATAGCCGCACTGCGAACCGGCAGCGTCGACCAGCGCTTGTTGCACTGGATGCAAAGTCTCACCATCGGCCAGCGACTCCACCGTCAATACTTCGCGTGCCGGCAACACACCGACTGGCAGAAGACAACTATTGATGGCGACATAGCGCGACCCGCCGAGACCATCGGCCTCGATCAACGCCACCGTACAAGCCCCGCAATCACCGTCCGCACAGCCTTCTTTGGTGCCCGTCTGGTGATGCCGCTTGAGCCAGCGCAGCAGGGATTCGCGAGGGTCACTATTGGCCAGGGATTGGAGTTCGCCATTGAGGCAAAAGGTATTGGGCGTGATCATGGCTGGATAGTACGGGTTGGGAATCGTTTGTTCCATGTGGGGTAGGGGGCTTGGCTTCTGTTCTTTGCAAGTGAGTGCCGGCGTTGGCTGTGCATTCGCGGCATTGGCGAGCCTGCGCACAACAAGGCTCGTGGGTAGGCATCCGCCCCCGCTTCGGGCACACTCCCGACACCAAAAAAAGGAACTTCGTATGGCCGTGTCTGCCGAACAACTCCCCGATTTTCTACGTGGCCTGCCGAAGGCGGAGTTGCATATCCATATCGAGGGTTCGTTGGAGCCGGAGTTGATCTTCGCGATGGCCAAACGCAACAACGTGGCACTGGCCTATCCGGATGTGGAGTCGCTGCGCGCAGCGTATGCGTTCAGCGATCTGCAGAGTTTTCTTGACATCTATTACGCTGGCGCCAGTGTGCTGCTGACCGAGGCGGATTTCTTCGATATGGCCTGGGCCTATTTCCTGCGCGCCAAGGCCGACAACATCCTGCATGCCGAGCTGTTCTTCGACCCGCA
>JANOXT010000057.1:0-4971 GCA_031418555.1 Lysobacterales bacterium
AATGTGATGCGCGGATACTGGAACAATCCCGAAGCCAGCGCATCGGTGCTGCGCGACGGTTGGCTGTGCACCGGCGACATGGGCCATCTCGACGCCGACGGTTTTCTGTATCTCGCCGGCCGCCGCAGCGACATGATCAAGACCGGCGCGCATCGCGTGCATCCCAACGACATCGAAGAAGCGATCCTGGAAGTCTCCGGCGTCAGCGAGGCCGCGGTGGTCGGCATCGACGACCGTATTCTGGGCCAGGTGATCAAGGCCTTCATCGTCGCACCGGGTTTGCCGCCGCACAGCGAAACCATGATCAAGGCGCACTGCCGGGAACGTCTTGCCAGCTACAAGATCCCGCGCGATATCGAGTTCGTCTCCGCGCTGCCGCGCACCGCGTCCGGCAAAGTCCGCCGCGCCGCCCTTCTGGAAACGCAAACCATTTCATGAACGCCGTCAATCGCACCACCCTCGACTGGAGCGCGCTGGATCTCGACTATGCCGTCGAAGCCGATCGTATCGCCGACCGCATGCGCGAAATCACCGCGAGGCAGCTGCATCGACGCGGACTGGTGGTCGCCATCTCCGGCGGCATCGACAGCTCCGCCAGCGTCGCGCTGGCGGTGCGGGCACTGGGGCCAGAACGCGTGTTCGGCCTGATCCTGCCTGAGCGCGATTCCTCCGACGACAGCGCCGCACGCGCGACAATCCTCGCCGAGCATCTGGGCATCCGTACCGAAACCGTGGATATCGCACCGACGCTCGAAGCCATCGGCTGCTACCGCGCCCGCGATGCGGCGGTGCGCAACGCGCTGCCCGAATATGCGGACGGCTGGAAATTCAAGATCGTCATCGACGGCGGCATCCAGGGGCGTTTCAATCGTTTTCGCCTGATCGCGGAATCGCCCGATGGCGCGCCGCACGAACGCGATCTGGCGCTGCCCGACTATCTCACCATCGTCGCCGCTACCAATTTCAAGCAGCGCATCCGCAAGACACTGGAATATTTCCATGCCGATCGCCTCAATTACGGCGTGGTCGGCACGCCGAACCGGCTGGAATACGATCAGGGTTTCTTCGTGAAAAACGGCGACGGTTCCGCCGACGTGAAGCCCATTGCGCACCTGTACAAGTCGCAGGTCTACGGCATGGCCCGCCACCTCGGCCTGCCCGAGCGCGTCTGCGCGGCGATTCCAACCACCGACACCTACAGCCTCAACCAGGGTCAGGACGAGTTTTATTTCGCACTGCCCTACCGGCAGATGGACCTGGCGCTGTACGCGCTGAATCACGACTTTCCGGCGTCTGCACTGGCGACTGCGCTGGGCATCGACGAGACGCAGGCGAAAGCGATCTACGACGACATCGCCAACAAACGTCGCACCACCCGGTACATGCACCTGCCGCCGGTGCTTGTGACCAGCGTTTCCGAGCCTCACGCGCAGGCGTGAACGCACGGCCATGAACGCGCAGGCGCCGCCGCTCTATTCGACGCGCGAAGGCGATGTGGGCATCGACCGCGACGTCGTGCTTTCGGTCTGGCGCGGAAACCTCGGTCAGGACGCGCGGATGGCGGCGAAATACGACTGGTTTTACGTACGTCCACCGGCCGGCGCACCGCTGCTGCAACTGCTGATGCATGCCCAGAGCGGAGCCGCGGTCGGCGCTTGCGCCGTAGGCCGCAGACGGATGTTGCTGGGCGGCCACGAATCGCTGGCTGGGGTCATGGTCGATCTCGCCGTGATTCCCGCACACCGCTCGCTGGGCCCTGCGTTGATCCTGCAGCAGGGCCTGTTCGCGGCCGGACAGCGCGCATTGGATGTTCTCTACGGCTTTCCCAATCCGAAAGCGGCACCGGTGTTCAAACGCATCGGCTATCGAAAGCTCGCCGACATGATCCGCTACGCGCGCGTGGTGAAACATGCGCAATACGTGGATCGCCGTCTGCCGCGCCTGCCTGCACCCCTGGTGATCATGCTCGGCGCGCTGATCGATATGGGCTATCGTTTGCGCGATGCGTGGCGTCTGCCCCAGGCGCGAACGTTGCGCGCACAGTGGGTCGATCGCGCGCCCGATATTGCGTCGATGTGGAACGCATCGCCGAAACCCTCGGCCCTCACTGCCCTGCGCGATGCAACGCATCTGCGCTGGCGTTTCGACGATGCGCCCGCGATGGGCGGTCTGCCGCCGTTTCGCCATCTGCAGCTGTTCGACGGCGACACGCCGGTCGCATGGTTCGCGACACGGGTGGAGGGACACACCCTGCATATCCATGATTTCTGGTCGTGCGACGGCGCGCAACCGGCGCCGAAAATTCTCGGCGCACTCTTGCGTGCGGCGCGCAAACAAGGTCACGCCACGGTGTCGATCGAACTTGCGACCTCCGATGAGCGCCTGGCGGCTTGGCGGCAACTGGGGTTCGAGCCGCGCGGGCAGCGGCCTGTGTTCGGCATGATTTCGGGGCTGGCCGGCGAACAAGCACCGGACCTGCATCTGACCTCGGCCGACGAAGACGAATAAGCGGCTAGGCCGCCAACCGCTGCGCGGCGCGGCGGAACAGATACCACGCCAGCCGTTCCGGCTGGAACTCGCCGTTGCGGTCGGCGATCGTATCGGTTTCGTAACCGGTGCGGCCCAGCAGCCAGGAAGGCTGCGAGCCCACCGGATTCAACACCGGAACGCTGGTGAACAGCAACTGGTAACCGGCAGCGCGCGCACGCGCCGCAATGGCATCGTCATAGGACCCATGCGGGAAAGACATCGTCGCGCAGGCCAATGATGCAAGGTCCTCCGGAGACGAGAGCATCGCGGCCATTGCCATGCGCGCGCCGCTGAGTTCGGTGTCGAGATCGTCGGCGCGCAACATCGGCGTATGGCTTTTACCGTGCAAACCCAGCTCGATTCCGCCCGCACGCAGCTGCGCGAGATCGGCGACTTCGACCATATGCCGCAACCCGTCGTCCAAGGCATCCGCATGCCGTTCTAGAACGGCATGACGCTGCGCCAAGGGCATCCCTTCGAGCTGCGCTATCAGCTGCCGCAACCCTGCGATGCCCGCATGCGCAGGAGGCTGGCCGCCATGCTGGCCGCCATGTTCGAGTATCGTTGCGGCCAATGCCTCGACCGTCAGTTTACCCAGGCGCCAGGCTGCGATGACGCGCTCCTGATAGAACGGCTGGCGTGCGCCCACGGCATCGGCGGCGACGAACATCACCGCCGGCAGCGCGGCATTCTGCAGGGCAGGCAGCGCGTAATCGACGTTGTCCAGCCAGCCATCGTCGAAGGTGATCAGCAGCGCACGCGGCGGAAGCCCGGTGCTGTCGCGGCGGGCGCACAGCACTTGTTCCAGCGACACAACGTGATAGTGGCGTTTGAAGAACGCCAGCGATTGAATGAACAGGTCTTCGCCGAGGGTATAGTCTGGATCGCAGGACGCCCAGCGCGGATCGTCCTTGCGCAGCGTGCGGTGGAACATCACTACCGTTAAGCTGTCGGCATTGTGGATGCGATGGTAAAGACCCAGCGCACCGCTGGCATACAAACATTTTCTGGCGAAATCCTTGAGCATGGCGCGCCTGATCGAAGTTCCCGACGAAGTGACCGCGGAAGTGCCGGCAAGCGCCGCAGCCTGCGTTTCGGCGATTATACCGACCTACAACCGGTGCGAACTGGTGCAGCGCGCCATCGATTCGGTCTTGGTGCAGACCTGTCCGGTCGATGAGATCATCGTCATCGACGATGGCTCCACCGATGGCACCGGCGAGGCGCTGCATGCACGCTATGGCGACCGCATCCGCTACCTCTGGCAGACCAACGCCGGCGTTTCGGCGGCCCGCAACGCCGGCATGACGATCGCAACAGGACGCTATTTCGCCTTGTTGGACAGCGATGATTACTGGCGGCCCGAAAAAACCGCGCGTCAGCAGGCTTGGCTCGATGCCCATCCGGACTTCGGGATGGTGCTGTGCGATGTGGTCCGGGTGGATGCCGCTTGCAGGCCCTACGACGTGTTTCATCGAAGGGAGGTGCTGCGTGAAGACGGCTGGGCGCTGCGCTGGCTGTTGCTCAATCCGTCACTGGTGCCCGCTTCGACGATGTTCCGTCGCGAAGTGTTCGAGACCTGCGGCGGCTTCGATCCAGCGCTGCGCACTGCGGAAGACCTGGACTTCCACCTGCGCATCGCCCGTCGATGGCAGATCGGCGTGATTGAAGAGCCGCTGGTCGAAGCGATGCGCGGCCACGAAGGCGGGCTTTCCGGAGGAGGAACCACCTACGACGACTACGTGAAAGTAGTCGAGCGAGCGGTCGCCGATGCCGAGGGCGTGGTCGATGAATCGATTCGTCGCGCAGCCCTGTTCATCACCTATCAACGCAACGCGCGCGGGATGCTCATCACCCGTCGCTGGGCGGATGCCTGGCGGCTGTGGCGCGCTGCGTGGCCGAAAGCATCGGGCAGCTCAGAGCGCAGAGCGCTGCTCGCGCTGTTGCCGTTCGCGATGAAACGTTTGCTCAGCGTCATGATCGGCCGCGGCTGAGCGAAGCCTGGGATGACAGGCCGATACCGCTAAGCGGCCGTTCGAACAGCCGCGGCACTCAGCGTGCGCCGCGCCCGAACAGCACCACTTCCACGGTCTGCAGCATGATCATCAGGTCGAAGACCAGACCGTGGTTTTTGACGTAGAACAGATCGAACTTGAGCTTCTCGTTGGCGTCGCGCACCGACGCGCCATAGGGGTAACGCAATTGCGCCCACCCGGTCAGGCCGGGTTTCACCGAATGGCGCACGTCGTAATAGCGGATCTCGCTGTTGAGCATTTCGACGAACTGCGGGCGCTCCGGTCGCGGGCCGACGAAGCTCATCTCGCCGGTCAAGACCAGAAACAGCTGCGGCAGTTCGTCCAGACGCGTCTTGCGGATGAGTTTGCCGATGCGGGTGCTGCGATCGTCGTCCTTGCTGGCCCATCGGGCGATGCCGTCGCTCTC
>JANOXT010000058.1:0-5781 GCA_031418555.1 Lysobacterales bacterium
CATCAGTCTTCTTTTCATGCCGCCCGACAGCGTGCGGCTCATCTTGTCGGCCTTGTCCCACAGCTGCGCTTCTTTCAGCACCCGCTCGGCGCGTTCACGGGCGACGGTGCGCGGCACGCCGTAGAAACCGGCATAGTTCACGCAGATGTCGAACGGCTTCTCGAACATGTTGAAGTTGATTTCCTGCGGCACCAGACCGATCAGACGCATCGCGGCATCGCGCTGGGCAGCGATGTCGACGCCGAAAATACGGACCTCGCCCGAGGTCTTGTTGACCAGCGAACTGGTGATGCCGATCAGGGTCGACTTGCCGGCGCCGTTTGGGCCCAGCAGCGCATAAAAATCGCCGGGAGCGACATCCAGCGAGACGCCCCTGAGGGCCTCCACGCCGTTGTCGTAGGTTTTGCGCAGGTCATGGATCGAAAGCGCCGGCACAGTGGCGCCGGTGGCGGAGTCTGGAATCATCGGGGGTCCTCGCCGCCGCAGGCAAGGGAACGGAACGGCGGAACCGCTAGTATAGGCGGCCGTGCCGGCTTGCCCCCGGCAACACTCCTTTCCACATGAGTTTCCCCACGTGCCCGCTCATTTCCCGCTCAAACTCGTCGGCCGCCGGATGCTGGCCCCCACCGTCGCCCATCTCAGCTTTGTCCGCGACGACGGCGAACCGCTGGACTACATTCCCGGTCAGTTCGTGCAGGTGCATTTCCACTACGCCGACGGCACCGCGACCAAGCGCAGTTACTCGCTCGCCACGCAGCACGATCACGCGCTTGGGCCGGGCGAATCGGTGGAGATCGCGGTGAGCTACGTGCCCGGCGGCGCCGCCACGGCGTTGTTCGAGGAACTGCCGCTGGGCGGGCATATCGAAGCCACGGGCCCGTACGGCCGCTTCTGTCTGGTGCCCGCCGACGCCAACCGCCGCTATCTGTTGATCGGCACCGGGACCGGCGTCACACCTTATCGGGCGATGCTGCCGCAGCTGGCGGCGCAGATCGCCGACCGCGGCATCGAGATCGTGCTGCTGTTCGGCGCACGCACGCCGGAAGAACTGCTGTACGGCGACGAATTCCGAGCGTTTGCGGATGCGCATCCCAACTTCCGATTTGTTCCTTGTTTCTCGCGCGAGATGCCCAGCGAAGGCTCGCCGCACGCGCACGCCGACGTGCGCAAGGGCTACGTGCAGGACCAGCTGGCGGAATTCGCGCCGCAGGCCGAAAGCGATATCGCCTATCTGTGCGGCAACCCGAACATGGTCGACGTGTGCTTCGAGACGTTGAAGGGCCAAGGCCTGCCGATTCCGCAGATCCGCCGCGAGAAATACGTCAGCAGCAAGTAAACAGCCGAATGGCTGGTGAGCCAGCTCTAGCGGCCGCCGTGCAAGATCGCGCGCGGCTTTACTGGCGTCGGCCGCAGGCGCCACATCATTGCCATCGCCGCGCCTGGCCCTACTTGGGCCGGCCGGCCGGTCACATTCGCTCCGCACCGTCGTCTGAGTCCACGAAGCGCGACTTTTCAATCCACACACGATCCGCATCGAGAATACCGACATGCTCAAACCCCTGTTGCTGTCCTCGCTGGCTATTGCGCTCGCCGCCTGCGGCGGGCAGGCCGAAAAAACCGCGATCCCGAAGACCGATGCCAACGGCGATCTACGCTACGGCAAACTGGTATTCAAACCTTGCGCATTGGGCGGCGATCGCAGCGATGGCGTGGAAGCGCAGTGCGCCACGTTGGAAGCCCCGGAAAACCACGATGCGCCCAACGGCCGCAAAATTTCGCTGGCGGTGGCGATGGTTCAGGCCAAGAGCCAGACCCAGTCCGACCCGGTGGTGATCATCGCCGGCGGGCCCGGCCAGTCCATCCTCGACAGCTACCCGATGCTGCATCCGGCACTCGACGACGTGCGTCGCAATCGCAACATCCTGCTGATGGATGCCCGCGGCACCGGCCGCTCGAATCCACTGCAGTGCGATGAGCTGACCTCGATCAACGAGAGTGGCGACGAGAACGACAGCGACAGCCCGGCCATGCTGCGCACGCTGACCGAACGCTGCCGCGACCGTCTGGGCAAAACCTCGGACCTGCACTTCTACGCCACCGCCGACCACATCCGCGATCTGGATCTGCTCCGTTCCACCATCAGCGTGGAGCAGCTGAATCTGGCCGGCATTTCCTACGGCACCCGGGTCGCCCAGCAGTATGCGGCGCGGTATCCAACCCACACGCGCACGGTCACGCTGGATTCGATCGTACCCAACGCGCTGGTGCTCGGTCAGGAGCACGCGCGCAATCTCGATGCGGCGATCAAACAGCAGTTCGCGCACTGCATTACCGACGACGCCTGCAAGCGCAACATCGGCGATCCGGCCGCACTGCTGGTCAAGGTGCGCACGACGCTGCAGGCCGGTGGGCTTGCGCCGGTGCGCTATCGCGATCCGACCAATGGCGTGTGGCGCGAAGAAGTGCCGCAGTTCGGACATCTGGGCAATCTGCTGCGCTTCTACGCGTATCGACCGGAATCCGCGTCGATGCTGCCGCTGATCCTGCACGATGCATCGCTGGGCCGCTACGAAACGCTGCTGTCGCAGTCGCGCGCGCTGAGCGGCGATATCGGCGATTCGATGGCGCTGGGCATGGGTTTGTCGGTGAGCTGCACCGAAGATCCTGAAATCCGTCCGCGCCCCGAAGACGACAAGACCATTCTGGGCAACAGCATGGCTGAATTCATCCAGGCGCAGTGCTCGGTCTGGCCCAAAGGCAAGCGCGATCCGGACTTCCGCAAACCGCTGGCCGGCAAGGTGCCGGTGTTGGCGATCAGCGGCGAATACGATCCGGTCACGCCGTCGCGCTATGGCGCAGAAGTGGTGAAGACGCTGCCGAACGGCCGCTTACTGGTGCTGCCCGGCCAGGGCCACAGCGTGCTGACCACCGGCTGCATGCCGAAACTGTTCGCGCAGTTCGTCGAAACGGCGGATGCGAAAAAACTCGACGCAAGCTGCCTCAAACGCCTCAGGCCGACGCCGCCGTTCGCGGGAAATTATGGCTGGGAGCCTTGACCTGCTCCTTCCTTTGACCTGCGATCAAAGCAAGGGGACCCAACAATTCCACTTCTTTTCTTTCATTCAAGTTTATTCAGCCGAAATTTTCTTCACGGGGTTTTCCCATGATCGATGTCCAGAATCTGCACAAGTCGTTCAACACCAAGACCGGTCTGGTGCAGGCCGTTCGCGGCGTCAGCTTCACCGCGAACGACGGCGAAATCACCGGTCTGCTGGGTCCTAACGGCGCTGGCAAGACCACCACGCTGCGTATGCTCTACACGCTGATGTCGCCCGATCAGGGCACGGTCACCGTCGACGGTATCGATATCCAGAAGAATGCAACCGCCGTGCGTCAACGCCTGGGCGTGCTGCCCGATGCGCGCGGTGTCTACAAGCGTCTAACCGCGCGCGAGAACATCACTTATTTCGGCGAACTGCACGGGCTTGACGCGGCGACAATCGGGACGCGGACCGCGCGCTTGGCGAAGGCGCTGGTGATGGAGGATTTTCTCGATCGCCGCACCGAAGGTTTTTCGCAAGGACAACGCACCAAGACCGCGATCGCGCGCGCACTGGTGCACGATCCCAAGAACGTGATCCTGGACGAACCCACCAATGGGTTGGACGTGATGACCACCCGCGGCCTGCGCGATTTTCTCAAGCAGCTGCGCGCCGAAGGTCGCTGCGTGATCTTCTCCAGCCACATCATGCAGGAGGTGGCCGCGCTGTGCGACCGGATCGTGGTGATCGCCAGCGGTGAAGTCAAAGCGATCGGCACGCCCGACGAGCTTCGCGCACGCGCCGGTCATGAGAATCTCGAAGACGCCTTCGTCCAGTTGATCGGCTCGGAGGAGGGCCTGCACGCATGAACACGTCGTCCTTCAATATCTTCATGACCGTTTTGCGCAAGGAGATGCGCGATTTCGCGCGCGACCGCCGCACGTTCCTGATGGCGCTGCTGCTGGGCCCGCTGGTCTATCCGCTGCTGATGCTGGGCATGGGCAAACTCATGGAAGCGCGGGTCAGCACCCAGCTGGAGAAACGGCTGGAGATTCCGATCATCGGCGCGGATCACGCGCCGAATCTGGTTGCATGGCTGGCAACCCGGGACATCCACGCCAAACCGGCGCCAAAGGATCTGCTCGCCGCGATCCGCAACCAGGACGTGGACGTGGCGCTGGTGATCGCGCCGAACTTCGGCGAGGAGTGGCGCGCAAGCCGTCCGGCGAAGGTGGAGATCGTCGCCGACACCACCCGCACCAATGCCGATGTGCCGATCGAGCGCCTGCGCAGCGCGCTCACCGCCTACAGCGGCCAGGCCGGCGCGCTGCGTTTGATCGCGCGCGGCGTCAACCCGCAGCTGACCCAGTCGGTGGCGGTAGCACAGCGCGATGTCGCCACCCCAGAGGCCAAACAGGGCCGGTTGATGTCGGTGATCCTGCCTTTGATCCTGGTGCTGTTTGCATTCCTGGGCGGCGCGAACCTGACCATGGATGTGACTGCCGGCGAACGCGAGCGGCAATCGCTGGAGCCGCTGCTGGCGACACCGGTGTCGCGCGGGACGCTGGTCAGCGGCAAGATCGCTGCGGCTGCATTGATCGGCATCGCCAGCGTGATTCTTACCCTGCTGTCGTTCAAGCTCAGCGCGGCGTTGTCGACCAGCGCGATGGCGCGCGCACTGGACGTGTCGTTTCCGGCGATCGGCAAAATGATGCTGGTGCTGGTGCCGCTGGTGCTGATCGGCACGGCGATGCTGACCTTCGTCGCCGCCGGCGCCAAGAGCATGAAAGAAGCGCAGAGCCATCTGGTCTGGATGATGTTCATGCCGATGCTGCCGGGTTACGCGCTGATGGCGTATCCGCTGAAGGATCAGGATCTGTGGCAATACGCGGTGCCGTTCCTCTCGCAGAACCAGATGCTGGTCAAGGCCACGCGCGGCGAAAACGCTTCGCTTGAACAGTGGGCGATCTATCTGGTGTGCGCATTGGGTCTGGCGGTGGCGCTGTGGCTGGCGGCGATCTGGCGTTATCGTCAGGAGAAGCTGGCGATTTCAGCATGATCGTATGGGTGCTGATCCTGTGTCCGTGATCGGATCCGATGATCTATCTGTCGATATCGACAGATAGATCATCGGCACGAAAAAGTCCGCCACATGTCTAATGCCAGTCAGTTAAGGCATTGACGCAGCGCTAGCAGTCCAAGAGATTCATGGTTTTCCATGATCCTCTTGCTTTACATCCATTCCTTCAAGCGCAACTTGACGTGCTAGGCGAGCTGTCGCCCGACGCGTTTGACCGTTTCAGCCAACTCATTCCTGCCGCCTAGATCGAACTGGCGCTGCATGCCACGGGCACCACCTCGTTGCGTCGGCGGCGTTTGACTGCCAATCGATTGATCTGGTTGGTCATCGGATTGACGTTGTTTCGGAACGAACCGATCTGGCATATCGTTCGTCAGCTGGGCTTGGCGCTGGGCACCGAAGACTGCGACCGCGCATATTACTCGGCAGCCTTTCTGCTGGCCTGGCAAGGCGCGGACCGCCCGCATCACTGGCTGATGCGAGCCAAGTCTCCCCGTTGCGATATAAGCTGATTCGTTCCTTGGGTGAAGGCGATGCGTGTACGCATGCCGGTGTCGCCGCAAGCACGTCGCCAGCATCCGCAATTGCCTGAATTCTGGGAGGCGCGGCTGATCATTTGCCCTTCGGGTCGGCGTTACCTCACCTCGCTGGACGACGCCG
>JANOXT010000059.1:0-4392 GCA_031418555.1 Lysobacterales bacterium
GTTCGCGCTGGCCGAGGCCGGCGTGCACGTGCCGCGCGCGCACGGCTATTTCCACGGGGTACTGGTGATGGATCTGATCACCGATGCCGACGGCCACAGTGCGCCGCGGCTTGGCGAAGTGGAGCTGACCGCCGATGAGGCCCACGCCTATCACACGCGGCTGATCGGCGATGTGGTGCGCATGCTGTGCGCTGGCTTGATCCACGGCGATCTGTCCGAATACAACGTCCTGGCGACGCCCGACGGCCCGGTGATCATCGATTTTCCGCAGGTGGTCAGTGCTGCCGGCAACAACGAGGCGCGTACGATGCTGCTGCGCGATGTGCACAACCTGCGCGACACGCTGAGCCGTTTCGCGCCGGAGCTGGCCGAGACCTACTACGGCGAAGAGATGTGGGCGCTGTACGAAAAGGGCGATCTGCGCCCCGATACGCCGCTGACCGGGCGCTTCAAGTTCGATACCCGGCGCGCGGACGTACGCGCGGTGCAGCTGTCGATCGAAGACGCGCGTCAGGAAGCCATCATCCGCCAGCAGGGCCGCGAGGCCGCTGCCGAGCAGGACTGAGCGCGCGGTTTCATGCATTCGATCAAGCGTGCTGGCTCACGCATGTTTGATAGCGATTATCTGGCTTTCGCCATACAGCGGTTGTAGCGCTGGTTGACCCGCGTCGCGAACCATTCGGTGGTGAGCTTGCGGGTGATCTTCGGGCTGTGCAGGCGGATCCGCGGCAGCGTTGCGCGCGGCAATGGTGTGCCGTTGCGCTGATCGGCGATCTCGAAGGTGCGGAGATACAGCTCGCTGCTTTCGAAACGCTGGCGATGGGCCTCGGACAATCCGCGGTGGATCGCGCCGGGCGTCATCGCCAGCTTGCTGGCCAACGTCAGCACCGCGGTTTCGGTGGCGCTGACCTTGCCGCTGCCTTTGCTTTTGCGATAGCGGATCAGGTCTCCGTCGAGATCCAGCGGGATGCTGGTCGCCACCGAGACCGCGTTCTGGAATGCCGCGTTGCGGCTGGCGTAGCGGCCGGCATTGAAATCGGCGAAGCGGAACAGCGGCTTGTCGTATGCGGCTGGATAGCCCAATAAATGCGCGATCCCGAAATACATGCCGCCGCGTCGGGTGAAGACTTCGTGGCGGATCGAGCCGTCGAACGTGTAGGGATAGGGCCGTTCCTTGGCGTGGGCCTCCGCGAACGTGATGCTGACCTGCATCGGCCCGCCGGTGCGCACCGGGTTGGCACGCGCCAGCAGCCTTTTGCCCAACGGTATCCGCGAAATCATGTCCTCAAAGATATCGCTGAGCTCTTTTTCGGTGCGCACCGCACCGATGCGGGTGTCCCAGGTGTCGCCGTTAGGGGATGTCATCTGCAGCGCCGCGCGCACTGCGAATGCCGGGATTCTGTAGCGCGCCGCGCGCTGCTCGATCTCCGTGCGCGCGATCCTGCCCAGACCGGGCACGGCTGGGTTGGCGCTGTAGGTGGACTCCTGCTCGGTGATCGCCAGCGCCGAGCACAGGTTCTGCGCAGACGGCTCGATCTCCAGCGCCGCGAACGCCGCCTGGATATCGGCGGCCCAGCCGGCGCGATCGTGGACGGTGGCAGGCATCAATTGCCTGAGCTGGGCACGGACCTGTTCAGGCGTGGGTGGCGGTGGCCAGCTGCCGCACCCTGCCAGCAGCGACAACAACATGGAAGTCAGCGCGATGCGCCACGCGCGGGGCCGGGCAGGTTTGATCATGTGCCGGACTGTAACCCGACGGCGTGGGTGGCCGCCGGGTGGCATTCCCAAGTCTCACTGTCACCGCCGTACCCTCTTTCATGAAGGGCTGCCTGGTGTTCAGCGCATGTCCGATGCTGACGCGTCGGCGTCGGCCAACAGTGCGGACAGTCGCTTGGCGGTGCGCTCGAAGGCCTGTTCGGCGTGGCCCCAGCGTTTGAAACCCTTCGTGGAAATCACTTTGCCGTTGTACGAGGTAGCCAACGCCGCCAGCGGTGCGCCGTTGGCGCCATCATCAATGCGGATGCTCACGCTGGCACCGCCGGTGTCGACCGGGCCGACAAGCAGCGACAGCGCCGCGTTGGCGGCTGGGCTGGATTTGTCGATAGCCTCGACGCTGACGCGAACCACTGCGACGCCGGCGGCAGCTGTCGCGCTGCGTTCGTAGCCGGTCATTGCGGTCTGGATCGCGCTGCCGAGCGATCGCTCAAGCTGCGCCCGATCTTTGGCGTTGGTGCGCCGCAGGGTGTCGCCCGACCACACGATCGGGTTCAGCACGTAGCGCGGCGGCAATGCCTGGTCATTCGCGCGCCATGTCATGACATCGCGGTCGGAGGCATCCGCAATCATCGGAAGATCTGCGGGAATCTGGCTGCCGCGCATCGTGTCGACGCTGGCGCAGCCGATGAGGGCGAGCAGCAGGCCTACGGCGGCGACACGGCCGGCGAGTTTGGAATGAAGATGGGACATCACGATCTCCTGATGGATTGAAGCGGGGAGCCAGCGGCACGGCTGGGAAGCTGCTCGAAATCTCGCAAGTAACGAACTGAGATGTGTTGGATGGACGAATGCAAGGCTGCTAGAGGGCTTGTATTCGCGATTCATCCATCACCAGCGATGTTGCTTCAGAAACCGAAAGAATCGCTCTGCTATCCAACGCTGCGGGATCACATCGAAACGATGCAGTTCGTTGCGCACGGCGAATTTCGATCTTTGATCGTCCCATCCAAAATGCATTCGAGTCTTGGATGGATTGCTCGATTGAAATCGAGCGCCACCGCTCAGAAGCTGCGGCTAATGCCTAAAAAAATCGTCGGAAGCACGTCGCTGTCTTTATCGACCAGTGGGCTGTCGGTGATTTCACTCGGAAGAAACTCCACATTCACACTCGAAATGAACGTCCATTTCGAGGCGAACGGCAAGATCGCGGTGACACCGGCATGCGGGACCGTAGCGCTGCCGGGTTTGTAATCGACAACGCCGCGTTTGATTTCTTCCGCAAGCGTACCGTAGTAGTAATTGGCCAGATCCGATGAATACAGGGTGACGCCGACCCCAGGGGTGACGGTTGCGTTGCCGACGGAAAATGGAAAGCCATAGTCGAGCGATGCCTGATAGCCGTCGTTGGTGTTGGTGATGTCTGCCCGGACATCCGCTTCGAATGTGCCGCCAGCGGTCTTCCAGGAGGCGGTCATGCCCGCATCCGCAGCTACATCGCGATCTTCCAGTAGATTGCGATTGATGCCGCGCGCGGCGAGCTCTTTTCTGCCGAAGTCATCGGCAGCGATACTGTTGAAGCTGGCGGAGACGTGTGCTTTCAGTGTGAAGCTGTCATTCTGGACCAAGCGATAACCGGCGCTGGTGCCCTGCAGATAAAACCGTTCTCCTTCGTATCCGATCAAGGGGAATGGCATGCTTCTGCCGCTTTCGCCTTCGTAAACGGCGCCTCTTGAGGCGACGCCGATGCCGATGCTCCATCCTTTTTCGGCCTCGCCTGCAGATTGTGCGTGAGAGGAAAAGGGTGATAGACAGATGAGAAAAATAACGGTGCGGGCAATGTTCATTGTGGTTCCTGTGGATGATGGACGAGCGATAGACATTTGATGGGGATATGCTGAGCAGGCTGTTCAGCGCAGTGAGCCTGATCGATTCGACTGCGAGCTGATTCAATCCGAGCTGATTCAATCCGAGCTGATTCAATCCGAGCTGATTAAATCCAGGCTGATCCTGGGAGGCGGATCCGGATGGAATGAATGCGGTGCATTCAAGTGTTGTTCGATTGAATCGCTGGACGCACAGCGATCATCCATGCGCCGACAACGAGTTGCCACACGCTCAACGCGGTGACCGCCACTGCGATCGGCATCAGCTCGGGGCTGCCGAAGATCGGCAGCGAGAGCGCTGCGAGGCTGAGTGCAACCAGGATGCCGCTCCCACTGAAAATACGCGGCATGCTGCGGCTGCGCCAAACCGGCACCAGCAGAGCGAGCATCGCTGCGGCCATGAACAGGCTGACGCCGAGCACTTCGCCGATCGCACCGCCGTATTCGCTGAGCGCACTGAACAGCCGTTCGATTTCGGGACGCTGCGCCGCATCGGCGGTGGCGTACTCCGCCGCGAGCAGCGGCATCACCGTCAACCAGCGCAGGATGCCGATGCAGCGCGCCAGTGCAGATGCGGCGGCGAAGCCGATCACGACTGCGATGAGCGACATCGGTGCACGCGCACCCGGGCCACGCAGGGTGTGATGCGCCAACACTGCCATTGCAGGCAGAATCAGCAGCGAATACAGCAGATACACCGAGTAGCCCAGGCGCACCGCATCGGCTTCAGCTGCGATTGCAGTCAGTTGCACGGCTGCGGGTTCTCCGAGCGATGCAGGCCAGCCGATGGCGG
>JANOXT010000060.1:0-6880 GCA_031418555.1 Lysobacterales bacterium
CGGATGCACGATGAAACCAAAGCCGGCCGCAGCGGGATTGGTGAACTGCGCTGCGCGGATGTCGAAATACGCGCCGTAATCGTCCACACCTGAGCGCACCAGCGGCGACGGCCACGACACCCCGGGATAATCGGCAATATATTGACCGGCGTCGTTGACCTGCCACAGATGCAGACCCCAATCGGCGTAATTACCGTCGGGACGGTTGTAGCGAATGCGCACATCGATCGGCGCGCCATCGCGCGGCGGATTGGGCACCGGCGTGAGGATTGTGCTTGCGGTCGTGGCGTCGCAGATGCCGCTGATCGCGCCGTCATTGCGCGTCGTAGCGATGTCGGCCAACGCGCCGGCTTTTTCTGCAGCGATGAGCGCACCACTGTCGCTGAGCGGCAGATCGCAGGCCGCAAGCAGGAGAGTCAGGAAGAAAACGGAAATCGCCGACAGCAGATTGCTGCGGCGTTGGGAGAACGTGCGCATCCTGGCCTCCAAGGGCTCATCGCGGGGATGGAGATCGCAGTCGTTGTGCGCTGCAACATAAACACGCTGCAAAACACGGGGGATTCGACCGCGCTGCACTCTGGTGCATATCCCTGTCTGCTACAAGGCGATGGCAGGCTTGTGAAAACGTATTCCTGTGATCGCCTGCCGAATGCAACCGTTTGCGTAACGGCGGCCGCGTAACAGTGCAGGCGGAGCCCGATGTTTGGCGGCCAGGTTTGGCGGCCAGGGCGAGGTTGCGCTGCGGGCGCAGCGTATTGCGGTCAGAGCGGTGTTTCTGCGGCAGGCCGCTTCAACACGGGCATATTCAATGCGCGAATTCCAAAGGCCGGTATCAACATGCCGCCATACGACAGGTCGACGGCATGGACGAAACTATCGTCCTTCCATTGCGCGTTCCAGTCGGAAATCAGCCAGCGTAGTGCCAATCCCGTGCATGCGCCATGGAGAACGGCGGCGCCCAGAGATAGCGGCCCGATGCCCGCTGGCAGTGCTACAGGCATCGCTGGCGTCGTCATGGTGTCGCTCACAGCAGCGGGATGTCTTTCTCTTTGGAGGGGAATTTGAACGCCTTGCGCATAGTCCTTATCGACTCGGGCATGGGTGGACGCACGATGCCTTTATCCTGCAGCCAGCGCTGACACTTGCGTTGCCACGCGGTTGTGGCGGGGCTGCCCGGGTGCCAGTAGATGTTTTCGACGATCGGCATGGCGTTCACGTACACCGGTTTGCCGTCTTTGCCGTACTTGACCCAGGCGAATCCTGTTTCGGGGCTGTTTTTTTGCGCCAATGGCGTGCCGTTGGCATCCACGGCGGCCAACGCGGTGCCGATGACTTTCTTGGTCGGGTCCGCGCCATGCTGAAGCAGCCAGTAGACCTGTTCGAAGCCGCCGCGGCCGGCGTACCAGTCCAGTGGCGATCCCGGGAAGAGACTGGGATCGTTGACCTTGGCGCCGTGTTCGATCAGCAGCTTCACGTTCTGCCATTGGTTCTGTTTGATGAAGGCGACGAACGTCAGCGGCTCATCGTTGCCATTGCGGGTATTCGCATCGCCGCCGTGATCGAGCAGCAGCTGCAGATAGATCGGATTCTCTTCCTGCGCCGCGTAGACCATGGCGTTTTCATAGGTGAAGTAACGACCGCCGCTGCCATCGGGGTAACGCTTGTCGACATATTCCGGCCGGCGCGCGTCGGGATCCGCGCCGTTGTCGAGCATCGCCTTCAGCCCTTCCGGGTTGCGCGTGTAGACAGGCCACGCGACCAGCGGCATGCCGTCGTCCTTGGCGAAGATCGTATCGGGATCGACTTTCTCATCGCGCATCAGTCGGCGGATGGCGTCGGTCTGACCGTGCTCGGCGGCGATGGCCAGCGCCAGCCCCTTGCCTTCGAACAACCGCTCGGCGCCGCGTTCAGAGCGGGTGTTGTCGCCGGAGGCCGACAGCGGCGCTGCGCACCCACAGAGGGCCAGGCAGATCAGCAGGGCGATTGTCCAACGGGAGTACAACAGGGACATGATGGGTCGGGAGGGGAGAAACCGACGCACTAGATAGCAGAAACACCGGCGAAAGGTATGAATTGAACTGAATCGGGCCGGTGATCGGTTACGATTGGAGCAAACGTCCACGCCGAGGAGCTGCATCATGCCCGAACCCACAAAAGAAGCTGTCCGCGCCGAGCGCGAGGCTCAGGATCATTTGCTAGCGGATCTGCGTGGAGCGGGGAAGACCGGGGAGGCCAATCAACTTGCCAAGAATTATCACGGTCAACGGATGGCGGGCCTTGCCGAGGACGTCTACGAGGCCGCGCGCGGCCAAGGCAAACCCCCGGCCGGCTGGACCCGCGCCAGCGAACATCCGGAGCAGCTCAAAGCGTTGGCGCCGCAGCTGACCGACAAGCAGATCGCCGACATGCTGCATCCCGCCAAGTCCGGCTATCGCGCTGAAATCTACCTTCCCGACAAATCCGTGCTTGGGCCGGATGCCAAGCCGGTGCTGGTCTTCAAGGGGTCAACCGGCATGATCGTGGATCCGGCTGCGCCCGGGGGGCGCCGCGAAAGCGCCTCGGAAGATTTTCTCGCGAACAATATTCCGCAGGGGCTGGGGCTCAAGACCGACTATTACGATCGCGCCATGAATGCGGCCGTGTTGCTGAAGAACCAGCCCGGCTTGAAATTCGAAATGGCCGGGCATTCGCTGGCTGGCGGCATGGCGTCCGCCGCAGCGGCAGTCACCGGCGTTGAGACCACCACCTTCAATGCGGCAGGTTTGCATCCGAATACCGCGAAACGCTTTTCCCAGGAGCACGGTCTGACCGTCTACAGCACACGCGACAGCGTGCAGGCGTTCCAGGTCGGTGGCGAAATGCTGACCGACGGCCAGGGCGGCATCCAGAGGATGAACGCTGCGCGTCGGGTGCAGGCAGGTATGTTGGCGAACGATGTCGCCACGCTGATGGGGACGCCCGGCGCGAAAGAGATGGTGCAGGGCAAGATCGACGGGCTGCTGCCGCCGCATGCGCGCCGCGCCGCCAACGACGCCATCGATTTTCTCGCCACCCATTCCGGCAACCAGGCGCTGCGCAATCTGCCGACCGCGGCGGGCGAGATCCAGCCGCTGCTGGCGCCCAAAACCCGCGATGAGCAGGGGCATCTGGTCAATCGCCCCAGAGAACTGGCGCTGAGCGAGCTGGCGGCCTATGCCGGCCCGCTGACCAATGTGCTCAGCGTTACTGCGATGAGCGCGCGCGCCGGTCGCAACGTCGGCGAAGTGGTGAAGTTGGAGGGTCAAGTGGCCGAAAAAGGACTGCATGTAGTCGGGCAGGGCCTGAACAGCGTTGCCCGCGTGCAGGGCGAAGCCGGCGCGTTCGTAACCAACACGGTGGGGACCATCGGCAGTACTACCGTGCGCGGCGGCGGTGAAGTTACCGCGCAGGTGCGCCTGCAGGCGGGCAATATCGAAGCCGGCATCCATCAGGCGCAGGGCAAGACCCAGCAAGTCGCCTCCTCATGGACGGCCAGCGCGCTGCGCTGGAGCGCGAAGATTCTTCCCGACGACGCAGAAAAATGGGTCGGTCGCCAAGCGCAAGGTATCGAAAGTTACGGCAATCAAGCGATGCGCCAAGGTCAGCGCGAAGCCCAACAGGCGCATAGAGACGCGCAGGGCGACGCAAGCTTGATCCGCCACGGCACGCAGGCGGTCGCGGGCAATATCAATCACGGCGCAACCGCGCTGGCCAACAGCCAGCGCCAGGCCGGCCAGCAGACGGGCGCGGCTCTGCTGCATGGCGCCGATGCGGCCGGACACGGCATCCGCACGCTCACCGACAAGGCCCCCGCCGCCGGTATGGTCGCGGGCGGCGCCGTCGGCGGTCTCACTGCGACCGTTGCCACGCATCTGCCGGTGAATCCGCACAACGTCGTCAATCTCTATCAGACCATCACCGTGCTTCAGCGCGGCCAGACGGTGGCGGGCGAAGCGGTGTTCCGTCACGGCATGGCCGGCTCGGTCATGCCCAGCCTGGATGCGGCGGTCGAGAAGCAGGAGCGCGCCGCGAAGCAGCTGCTGGCCCCCGCGCATCCGACCCAACCGATCACGCCGCAGGACAAAGCCGCGCCTTCGATCCCGACGCCGATGCCAGCGCCGACCATGACGCCGATCGTGGCGCCGATCCCGCAGCGTACCGGCATGCTGCTCGACCACCCCGATCACAAGAGCAACAGCCTGTTTCTCGGCGCCGAGAAAGGTGTGTACGCACTGGACGAAAAATTCAACCGCACGCCGGATATATGCAGCAAACAGCTTGCCGGCACCCTGACCGCGCGGGCGGCCGATGGCTGCCTGGATCGCATCAGCCACGTCGAATTGAGCGAGGACCGCAGCCGCGTGTTCGCCATGGATTCGAGTGCGGCGCATCAGCGCGTCGTGTTCGCCGATGTGCCCAGCGGCATGCAGCAATCGCTCGTCGTCAGTACGCAGCAGGTGGACCGCGCCAACGATCGCGTGGCCGAACAGAACGCCCAGCAGCTGGCGCTTCAGCAGCCCACCCTGGACAACCCGTCACGCGCGGCGAAGGTATCTTGACCATGTGCGCCGACATCGCCACCGTCGAAGGCCGCGCCTAGAACCGGCGTATTGAATTCGCGAAACAGTAACGCTGGGGTTTCGCGGATTTTTTGCGCCGGGTTTTCGTCGGCGACCGAAACGGATCGGTATCGCTCTGCTGTCGACAGCGCGATACCCAATCAGAGTATTAGCGCCAGCGCGCCATGCGCCACGCCTCGCGCTGCGGCGCGTCGAGAAACGTCCAGGCGACGAAACGGCTCTGTTTGTTGCCCTGCGCCATCGCGACAATACGGACTTCCTGCGCACCGGCCTGATTGAGCTGCTTGCGCACATCGGCGAGGTGTTCGGACTTCGCGATCAGGGTGCTGAACCAATAGACCCGGGTCGCGATCGGCGCGCTTTCGCGGATCATCCGGCGCACGAATGCCGACTCTCCGCCAGCGCACCACAGTTCGCTGGACTGTCCGCCGAAATTCAGCCGCGCACCGCCGCGCATCGCGTCGGCTTTGCCGAGGTTGCGCCATTTGCGCTGGCTGCCGCGTGCGGCGTCTTCGGCCGACGCATGGAACGGGGGGTTGCACAGCGTGAAGTCGAACACGTCGTCATCGCGCAGCAGGCCGTCGAAGATGCGTGCTGGATCGGGCTGATGACGCAGCTCGATCGCTTTGCGCAGGCCGTTGGCATCGACGATGGCGGCTGCCGCATTCAATGCCTTGCCGTCGATGTCCGTGCCGACGAAACGCCAGCCGTATTCGCGATGCCCCAGCAGGGGATAGATCAGATTCGCGCCGGTGCCGATATCCAGCGCGCGGATCGCCGCGCCGCGCGGAATCGTGGCTGTATTCGCGGCATCGACGTTCGATCCGGCCAACAGATCGGCGAGGCCATGCAGATAGTCGGCGCGGCCGGGAATCGGCGGGCACAGATAGCCTGCAGGCAGATCCCAATGCGCGATGCCGTACTGCGTTTTCAGCAGCGCGCGGTTCAAAGCGCGCACCGCCGACGGGTCGCTGAAATCGATGCTGGTCTCACCCGCCGGCGTCGTGGTCAAGAACGCGGCCAGCGCCGGCAATGCGACGGTCAATGCGGTGAAATCGTAGCGGCCCTGATGCTGGTTGCGTGGGTGCAATGCGCTGCGCGCGGACGACGCAGAAGGTTTGGGCGGGCGAGTCATCGACGGATTGTGGCGTGAACTGCGCCAACCGGTCCAATCCCGGACGTGATGCTGGCCCATGCGTACAAGCGCGGAACAGTATTCGTGTGGCTTTGGAAATGCTGCCGCATACCGTGAACCGGTATGCGGATCGCCCGATAGAGGCGATTCAAGTGGAACAGGTCACGATCTGCCGATCTGCCGGCTTTGGCTTATCCTGTCTGCTTCCAGTGGAACGGAGTGAAGACATGCGTTCATCCCTTGTGTGCGTGGGCATCGCTATTGCCCTGTTCGCTACCGCCTGCGACAAGCAGGAAAAAGTGACCGCACCGCTGTTGCCCATACCGGAATGCAAGTCCGACCAGGCCTACGACGCCGCCGCTTTCACGCGCATGGTCCGGGCTATGGACCGTTCGGGCGACCTCGATATGGTCGCCAAGCGCTTCATGCAGCACCGCAAGACGGTCGAGGATGCGCTGACCATACGCGATCCGGCGCTGTTGCCGCGCCTGAAAACGGTGATGGATGCGCAGTTCTCCGACGCGCGCCTGCGCGCCCGTGCGGCCTGCTTGTTCGCAGAGCTGAGCAGCCAACGCAAGGGTATCGAGACGTTGGAAGACTGGTCGCGTTCGTCGGAGATGCACGCGATCAATACCGCGATCTGGACACGAACGCCTGCGCCTTCCAAAGAGGAAGACGTCAAGATGACGCCAGCCCGAATGACGCTGCTGCGAGAAATCGTCGCCGCGATGGTCCTGCAGCAGCTGGAAGTGAACAACCAGAAAGTTGCTCGCGTCGGCGTACCTGCGCTGATTGCGGTGTTCCGCCCGATACCCACACCGATATCGATACCGGCACCTGTAACCGGACCCGATGCAGTGCCTGCCCAGGACGCGACGACTGCTCCGACCCAGGCGCCGGCTGGAGTACCGACAATAGCGCCATCCCTGACAGTAGCACCAGCCTCCGCTGAATCAGCGCCCGTATCCGCTTCGACAGCAACCGCTCCCACGTTGTCGTCAGCGCCAACGCCAACCGCAGCATTAGTACCCGCGGCACCTGCAACACCGGTACCGGCACCACCAGCAGCAGAGGTAGCAGAACCACTCGCGACAACGACAACGACAATACCCGCAACCGCAACCGCGGCACGCGCAGTGACGCCCGT
>JANOXT010000061.1:0-11331 GCA_031418555.1 Lysobacterales bacterium
CGGCGCGCCTGCGGGCGGCTGGACGCTGTATCCGCCGCTCTCGCTGCAGGGCGGCACCAATCTGTCGTTCGCGATCTTCGCCATCCACATGATGGGCATCAGCTCGATCATGGGCGCGATCAACATCATCGCCACCATCCTCAACATGCGCGCCCCCGGCGTCGACCTGCTGAAGATGCCGATTTTCTGTTGGACCTGGCTGATCACCGCGTTCCTGCTGATCGCGGTGATGCCGGTGCTGGCGGGCGCGGTCACGATGCTGCTGACCGACAAGTTCTTCCTCACCACTTTCTTCAGCGCGGCCGGTGGCGGCGACCCGGTGATGTTCCAGCACATCTTCTGGTTCTTCGGTCACCCCGAGGTCTACATCATGATTCTGCCGGCGTTCGGCGTGGTGTCGGAGATCATTCCGACCTTCAGCCGCAAGCCGCTGTTCGGCTATCAGGCCATGGTTTACGCCACCGCCTCGATCGCGTTCCTGTCGTTCATCGTGTGGGCGCATCACATGTTCACCGTCGGCATGCCGATGGGCGGCGAGATCTATTTCATGTTCGCGACCATGCTGATCGCGATCCCGACCGGCGTGAAGGTCTTCAACTGGGTCACCACGATGTGGCGCGGCTCGATTTCGTTCGAATCGCCGATGCTGTGGGCGATCGCGTTCGTGATCCTGTTCACCATCGGCGGTTTCTCGGGGCTGATGCTCGCCATCGTGCCGGCGGATTTCCAGTACCACGATACCTATTTTGTCGTCGCCCACTTCCACTACGTGCTGGTCACCGGCGCGCTGTTCGGCATCATCGCCGGCGTGTACTACTGGTGGCCGAAGTGGACTGGCCGGATGTACAACGAAACCTACGCCAAGTTCCATTTCTGGTGGTCGGTGGTGTTCGTCAACGTGCTGTTCTTCCCGCAGCACTTCCTGGGTCTGGCCGGCATGCCGCGCCGTATCCCGGATTACAACGTCGTCTTTGCCGACTGGAACATGGTCAGCTCGGTCGGCGCGTTCGGCATGTTCGCCACGCCCTTCATCATGGGTTTCGTGCTGTGGCACTCCATGAAATACGGCGCAAAGGCCGAGGCGCGCGCCTGGGAAGGCGCCAGGGGTCTGGAGTGGACAGTGCCGTCGCCGGCCCCGCACCACACGTTCAGCACGCCGCCGGTCATCCGCGATGGCGATCTGGCGCACGGCGACATCACCCACTGATCGTCATGACGCCGCAGCCGCCCATCGTCAACGATACCGCCGCAGAAGCGATGGCCGCCCGTCGCGCCTCCGCGCGACGCACGGCGTTGATCGTGGGCGGCATCGCCTTGGTGGTGTATGTCGGTTTTATCGTGATCAATCTGGTGGCGAAATGAGCGGCGAATCGACACGTCCGCGGCGGTTCGGCGTCGGCGCGATGGTTGGCGTGTCGATGGCGGCATTCGGTTTCACCTTCGCACTGGTGCCGCTGTACCGCATCGCCTGCGAAAAACTGCTGGGCGTCCGTCTGGAACGCGGCGCTGTCCAAGCCGGCGGCGCGACTGCGGCTACCCGCAGCGATCGTCTGGTCACCGTCACCTTCGACGGCACCGTGAACTCGAAGCTGCCGTGGACCTTCGGCCCCAAGCAGATGAGCATGCAGGTGCATCCGGGCCAGCTGTATGAAACCGCCTATCTGGCCCGCAACACCAGCGACCGCGATATCGTCGGCAGCGCCACGCCCTCGATCGCACCGGCGCGCGCTTCGAAATACTTCAACAAGACCGAGTGTTTTTGCTTCACCGCGCAGACGCTGGCCGCAGGCGAAACGCGGGACATGCCGGTGCGCTTCATCGTCGACCCCGATTTGCCGGCAGACGTGCGCACGCTCACGCTGTCCTATACCTTCTTCAAGAACGACGTGCTCACCGCGCGTCTGTCCGCAGCGAAGTCCGGTTCGTCTTCCGGCGTGCCGCGCACCGCACCCTGATTTTTTCGACTTTCATCCGATATCCACGCGAGACGACCCCATGGCCCAAGCGCACGCCGACCACCTCGATTCCGATGCCTACTTCGTGCCGCATGGCAGCAGGTGGCCGGTGCTCGCCTCGGTATTCCTGTTCATCGTCATGCTGGGTTTCGCCAACTGGCTCAATCATGTCAGCTGGGGCAAGTCGGCGTTTTTCGTTGGAGTTGCCGGCCTGCTGGTGATCCTGTTCAAGTGGTTCGCCGACGTGATCCTGGAATCGCTTGCCGGTCACTACAACAAGCAGGTCGACACCTCGTTCCGCATGGGCATGGTGTGGTTCATCTTCTCGGAAGTGATGTTCTTCGCAGCGTTCTTCGGCGCGCTGTTCTACGCCCGTCAGTTCGCGCTGCCGTGGCTGGGCGGCGAGGGCGACGGCGCAATGACCAATGCCACCCTGTGGCCGAATTTCAGCGCGGCGTGGCCCAGCAGCGGCCCGGCCGGCGTCGGCGGTAATTTCCAGACCATTCCGGCCTGGGGTCTGCCGCTTACCAACACCCTGATCCTGTTGACCTCCGGCGTCACCGTCACCATGGCCCACCATGCGTTGAAGGCCGCGCACCGCAAGGCGCTGCTGGTGTGGCTGGGTGCGACCGTGCTGTTGGGCTGCGGGTTTCTGTATTTCCAGGCGATCGAATATATCCATGCCTATAAGACGCTGAATCTGACCCTAGGTTCTGGCATCTATGGATCTACGTTCTTCATGCTCACAGGATTTCACGGGCTGCACGTCACGCTGGGCACGCTGATGCTGGCGATCATGTGGCTGCGCTGCGCCAAGGGCCATTTCACCAAAGACCAGCATTTCGCGTTTGAAGCGGTGGCCTGGTACTGGCATTTCGTCGACGTGGTGTGGCTGGGATTGTTCCTGTTCGTCTACGTGCTCTGATCGATCCGTCGAGCGGCTTCGACATGTTTTTCTGGTAAGTCGATTCAGGGACCTTCAAGAAAAAAAGACCGGCATTGCGCCGGTCTTGATATCCGAAACGATGTTGTCTTGAACGATCCTGATAGAGCGACCTTCAGGCCGCCGATCAGCAGCACCAGCGGCTTGAAAGCCGCTCTACCGTCCTCAGCCGGCGGGATTGCTGCCGACGCCGTGGGGCTCGATCCAGCCCATGAAAATCGCCAGGACCACCAGCAGGATCAGTGCGACGGACAGCGCGATGCGTTTGGTCAGCGCATTGACCGTGCGTTTGGTTTGGCCCTTGTCGACCACCATGTAATACAGGCCGGCACCGAGATTCCACAAGATCAGGATCAGAAACCCGATGATGAGCAGGGTCTTCAACGAATCGCTCATGAGGCGCTCCAGCGGCGCTCTGCCGCGCGGTATGTGCGCAATATTATCGCAGGGGATGGGGACGTTCGGGTGACGCTTCGCCGGCATCCTTTGTTCCTGTGGGCGATCGCGCTGCTGGCGATAGCATCTTTCGCGCAGCTGGGAGTCTGGCAGCTCGACCGCGCCGCGCAGAAGCGCGAGATGCTTGCGAGCGTAGCAGCGGCGTTGAGTGCGCGTGCGCCACAGCCGCTTTCGGTGATCGCAGATCGCCGCCGCAGCCGTGCCTACGATTGGGTCGACATGCAGGGACGCTTCACGGACAGCCCGATGGTGCTGCTCGACAATCAGCAGCATGCGGGACGCGTGGGTGTGCGCGTGTACCGCGTGTTCCAGCCGGACGGCGGCCAGCCGGTGCTGCTCGATCTGGGTTGGGTCGCGCTGCCGCCCGATCGCACGTTGCCAAAGCCCGCGACCGATCACGCGCTGCAGGCATTTGCGGGTCTGCTGCTGCCGCCGCCGGGGCACGGTCTGGATATGGGCAAGCCAGCCGCGCAGCCCGACGGCACGCTGCTGGCCACTGCGATCGATCTGTCTGCGCTGCGGATCGCGCTGAAACAGCCTGCGCTGGCGCTGCGCGTATTTCGTCCGGAACCGCGTCCCGGATTCGGATTCGAACGCGATTTCGATGTGCTTCCCAACACGCTTCCGCCCGAACGCCACCTCGGCTATGCCGTACAGTGGTTCGGCCTTGCCGCTACCGTACTGATCACCGCGCTGCTGCTGACGTGGCGCGCCCGTCGCGTGCCCGCGCAGCGCAACAACAGGCCTTCGCCATGAACGACACCGCCGCACGCCAGCGTGGCCGCAATCGACTTCTGCTGGTTGCGATCTTCGCGATCTTCTTCGGCGCGCTCGCGTTCGCCGGCATCCTCCGTTTCTCGGGCTGGCGCCCCGCCGGGATGAAGAATCACGGCGAGCTGCTGCAGCCGCCAGGCGATCTGCGCGCGGTGACGCCGACGCTGCTGACCGGCGGTGTGTATCGATGGCATCCGGTCGAGCGCATCTGGCGGATCGCGGTCGCGCCGCCTGCGGATTGCGGGCAACCCTGTGTCGCACTGGCCAAGCAACTCGGTCTGGTCACGCAGCTGTTCGGTGCCGATGCCGACCGCGTGCATATTCTGTGGATCGGCAATTCGCCGGACGGCTTCCTCAAGACCCAACCGGCGCGCGGAGTGCGTGATGATCCTGCTTTGCGTCGCGGCTTGCCGCGCGTCGACGACCCGGCAGGCATTCCCGTCTACGTGATCGATCCCAACGGTTTCGTGATCCTGCGCTACGCGCCAGGATTCGACCCCTCGCATCTGCGCCAGGACATGTCCCGGCTGTTGAAACTCAAGTAAGAAGCACACCCCATGTCGAACAACGTCCCAGACGCCAAGTCCGCCGCGCACAAGCCGATGGTCTATCGCCACTTCCATCGCATCGCATGGTTGGCGGTGGCGCTGGCGTTTTCGGTGATCGTATTCGGCGCGTTCGTGCGTCTGTCGAATGCCGGTCTCAGCTGTCCCGATTGGCCCACCTGCTACGGCCGCGCAACCTGGCCCAGCGTCACTGCCGAAGTCAATCATCCGACCGCGCTCGATGTGCGTCCGCTGGAGGTCGGCAAAGCCTGGCGCGAACAGATACACCGCCATGCAGCCGCAGTGCTCGGCACGCTGGTGCTGCTGCTGGCGCTGCTGGCCGCGCGACGCCGGCGTCTGGGCATTGCGCAGATCCTGCTGGCGGCCGGATTGATCGCAGTCGGCATCCCGCTGTACATGCGCGGCATGCACGATGCCGCGATCGCCTGCGCCGTGACCGGCGAAATCATCCTGCTGGTCGCTGCGCTGCGATGGAGCAACGACGATCTGTCGCGCGTCGCCACGTTCACCTTGATGCTGATCGTCTTCCAGGCGCTGCTGGGCATGTGGACGGTCACGCTGCTGCTCAAGCCGATCATCGTGATGGGCCATCTGCTCGGCGGCATGGCCACGTTCTCGATGCTCACGTGGATGGCGTGGCGCGCTACCGGAAGCCCGGTGCGCATCGCCGGTGCGCTTGCGATGCGCCGCTGGCTGATCGGTGCGGTGATCGTGGTCGGCATCCAGATCGCACTCGGTGGCTGGGTCAGCGCCAACTACGCCGCGCTCGCCTGCGGCAATGATTTTCCGACCTGCGTCGGCCAGTGGGTGCCGCCGCACGATTTCCGCGAAGCCTTCGTGCTGTGGCGCGGCGTTGGTGTCGACTACGAAGGCGGCGTCCTCGACGGCGCATCGCGGATCGCAATCCAACTCGCGCACCGGATGATGGCCGTGGTGGTGTTCGCGTATCTGCTGTGGATGGCCCTGAAACTGATCCGCACGCCGGGCCTGTGGCTCACCGGCATTGTTCTGGGTGTGCTGATGCTGGCGCAGGTGGGGCTTGGCATCGCCAACGTGGTGCTGGGTCTGCCGCTGTGGACTGCCGTGCTGCACAACGGCGGCGCGGCATTGCTGTTATTCCTGCTGGTCGGGCTGCTGGCGCGCCTGTGCCGGCCCACTGTATGAGTCCGCGCTGATGGCCAATACGATGCGTGATTACTGGGCACTGACCAAACCTCGCGTGGTGGCGCTGATCGTATTCACCGCATTCGTCGGCATGTTTCTGGCGGTGCCGGGATGGCCGCCGCTGCGTCAAAGCGTGTTCGGTTTCATCGGCATCTGGTTGGCGGCAGCCAGCGCAGCGGCGATCAATCACCTGATCGACCAGCGCATCGACCGGGTGATGGCGCGCACCGCGCACCGCCCGCTCGCGACCGGCGCGCTCAAGCCGGCGCAGGTGCTCGCGTTCGCTGTGTTCCTCGGCGCACTGTCGATGACCATGCTGATTTCGATGGTCAACCCGATCACCGCCGCGCTCACGTTCGCATCGCTGATCGGTTACGCCATCGTTTACACCGCATGGCTCAAACGCGCCACGCCGCAGAACATCGTCATCGGCGGCATCGCCGGCGCTGCGCCACCGCTGCTTGGCTGGGCCGCCGTCACCGGAATGCAGAACCAGTGGGACTGGGCGCACGCGCTGCTGCTGGTGTTGATCATCTTCGTATGGACGCCGCCGCATTTCTGGGCACTGGCGATTTTCCGTCGCGACGATTACGCCCGCGCGCTGGTGCCGATGCTGCCGGTCACCCACGGCGTGGAATACACGCGCTGGCAGATCCTGCTGTACACCGTGCTGCTGGTGGCGGTGACGGTGATGCCATGGGCGGTCGGCATGAGCGGCCTGTTCTACCTTGGCGGCGCGCTGGTGCTGGGCGCGGTGTTCCTGTGGTACGCATGGAAATTGCTTGATCCGCCGGATGAATTCTTTGCCATGCGCACATTCAACTATTCCATCGTCTATCTGATGGCGCTGTTCGCTTTTTTGCTGGTCGATCACTGGCTGCTGCCGTGGCTGACGCCGGCGCCGGCATTTCAGCTGCGGCCGATCGGTTGATTGCCTGCTGTGGCAATGCCTGTGGGAGCGGCGGAAGCCGCGATAGCCTGCGATAACATTTCCGCAATCCAATCGCGGCTCCCGCCGCTTCCACAAAACCTCACAATGAGGATCCGACCATGCGCCGTCCCCACCTCCTGACCCTGCTCTGCAGCTTGGCACTGCTCGCCGCCAGCGTTACGGCCCATGGCCAGGAGGCTGCGAAACCCAACGCGCACGCATCCGTCGTCAGCGCCGCACGCATGCTCGACGTACGCAGCGGACGCATGCTCGGCAATGTTCACATTCTGATCGAAGACGGCCGCATCAAACAGGTCGCTCAGGGCAAAGACGCCTTCATCGTGCCCACAGGCATGCCGCATTACGACCTCGGCGAGGTCACCCTGCTGCCGGGCATGATCGATATGCACGTGCACATCGACAGCGACCCGGAATACAGCGGCTACAACTATCTGCAGTTCAACGACCGCTTCTGGTCGGTGATCGCGGTCGAGAACGCGCGCAGAACTTTGGACGCAGGCTTTACCACGATTCGCAACGTCGGCTCCGATGCGTGGAACGATGTCGGCCTGCAGCAGGCCATCGACGCGGGCAAGTTGACCGGCCCGCGCATCGTCCCCGCCGGCTATGCCTTCGGCGCCACCGGCGGACACTGCGATTCGACCTATTTCCCGCCGTCGATGGATCAGAAAAACAAATTCAATGCCGACACTCCCGACGAAGCGCGCAAATCGGTGCGCGAGATCCGCAAGTACGGCGCGCAGGTCATCAAGATCTGCGCCACCGGCGGCGTGTTCTCGCGCAACACCGAGCCGGGCCAGCAGCAGATGACCTACGACGAGATGAAAGCCGTCGCCGACGAAGCGCATATGTGGGGTCTGCGTGTTGCCGCACATGCGCACGGCGCCGCCGGTATCCGCGACGCCATTCGCGCCGGCATCGATACCATCGAACATGCCAGCCTGATCGACGATGAAGGCATCCGCCTCGCGAAACAGCGCGGCACCTGGCTGTCGATGGATATCTACAACACCGACTACACGCAGGCCGAAGGCAAGCAGAACGGCGTGCTGGAAGACAACCTGCGCAAGGACCGCGAGATCGGCGATCTGCAGCGCGAAAACTTCCGTCGCGCGCACCAGGCCGGCGTGAAGATGGTCTTCGGTACCGACGCCGGCATCTACCCGCACGGCAACAACGCAAAACAGTTCGCAGTGATGGTGCGCTATGGCATGAACCCGGCGCAGGCCATTCAGGCTGCAACGATCAACGCGGCGGAAGCGCTGGGGCGGAGTGATGTTGGCGCGATCGAAACTGGCCGCTTTGCCGATATTGTCGCCGTGTCCGGAAACCCTGCGCAGGACGTGACGCGGCTTGAGCATGTCGCGTTTGTGATGAAGGGTGGGGTGGTGGTGAGAAATGCGCCACAGCCTCTGGAAAAATAGCTTTCCCATCCTTAGGATCAGGAAGAGCTGGACGCGATAGCGAGTTGTGCCGAGTGGTTGATCCTGTAGTCAACAATAGCGATTGAGATGCATCTTCTGGATCGGCGACTTCAATCAGGAGGTTTCATGGTTTCGGCAATCCGCAGCGGCATAACGGCACGATGGGTGGGTCTGGCGGTCGTGTGCGGCCTGTCGTTGTCAGCGCGCGCGCAAACGAGTCCGGTAGAAGAAACCCAATATTGTTATGGCAATACCTGTTACTCGAATCTACCGGCTGCGGAAAGCGCAATGCGGGCGTCCAATGGAATCTATGGACCCTACTTGAAGCAGAAAAAAACAGACGCGGCCGTTTCCGGAAGTGGCCTCTTCGACACCAGCATCGTGTACAACGTACCGGATCAAGATCCGGTCGCCATCAACGCGCCGGTGTACGCGTTCGATCCGGTCAGCAATCCTGCACCGACCTATTGTGCGCCGAGCGGCGATCCGACCTACCCCAATGGCTGCAGTTCAGAGTCGGAGATGGTTGCCAACCTCATCGCCAGCGAGAAAGCGGTTCTCGGCGCGACAACGTCAACGTCGTCCTATTCGAGCAGCTATTTCGAACCGTTTTCGAAAACGCATAGCGTCGGTAATTATTCCGGCGTTTCTTACGGCTGGCTCAGGCACAACCGGGATATCAACACCCCGCTGTATACGCTGACGGTGACATTCAACAATCCCGCGTGGTCGTACCCGAGAATCGAATCTTTCGGCTTGCGCAAGTTCACATCGTTCGTATGCCGTGAGGGCTTTGTCGCAAAAAGCGGCAGTTACCCCGGTTATGACGACGCGAACGCAGCCGTCTTGTTGAGCAAGCCGACGTGTGTAGCGAACTTCGGCGAAGTTGCCATCACCAGCAAGTTGCGTCAGACCTGTTCCAAGAATGACGGCAATAATCCCTGCTATCCGGCCACTGGCGACAAAGCGCGGTTCGAGACCGACTTCGAGTTCGCCGGCCGCCCCTTCGTGCGCAGCTACCATGCATTGCGCCAGGCCGGGCAGATGCCGGAACTTGCGCCGGGTTGGGTGCACAGCTATTCGGACCGTATTTTTGGCAACCCGAGTGTTCTCAGCGAGAAGCTCAGGCTGGTCAATGACAGCGGATATATCGAGATATTCGTCAGAATCGCAAGCAGCAATCGCTTCAAATCCGATGGCGATGCCAGCAGAATTATTGATGTGGAGGCGGGCAATACCTTCAAACTGAGCGATCAAGGCGATTTGATCCGTCGCTTCAGTGTGGGTGGTCGTCTGGTCAAGATCGAGAGCCTGGCTTCGGCCTGGAAAATCGATTTCGCCTACGACGGCGATCGCCTTGCGACTGCGACGGATTTCATCGGCAATCAATTGCTGTTCAATTACCAGAACAACCATCTCGCCAGCATTCGGCTGCCCGATGGCAGTCTGGTCAACTATGTCTACGATACCGCTGACAACATGCAATCAGTGCAGTACGCGGATGGCACAACGCGCACTTACCACTACAGCGAGGCCGGTTTTTCCGACGCTAACGATCCGAACGCGCTGACCGGAATCAGCGACAACGGGCAACGCTACGCGACTTTTGCGTACGACATCAAGGGCCGGGTCAGACTGAGCCAACTGCAGACGGCCGCAGGCCCGGTCGACAAGACCGAGCTTTCCTACACCGGCAATAGCCAAGTGGCCGTGTCGGGGCCGAACGGTGAGACGCGCAACTATGCGTTGTCCAGCATAACTGGCTATCGCAAGGTCATGTCCGTGGCTGCTTTGAACGGCAGCAGCTCGAACACCTACACCGGTGCGCTTGTCTACGAACAGCGCGACAAGCTTTCGAACGTCACCCGCTATGAATATTCGACCGATGGCAGCTATGCGTCTGCGCGCTACGACGCCTTTGGTACGCCGCAGGAACGCAAGACCGTGACGTTACGCGACAACTTTTATCGCGTTTCTTCGATCTTGACCCAGGCGAAATCTGGCGCAAGCTATGTGACCAAACAGGAACAAAGCTTCGCCTATAACGACCGTACGCAAGTGGTCACTCACACGGTCAAGGACCCGGTGACGTTGCTGACCAGAACCACGAACACGGCCTATTGCGAACAGCCGGATATCGATGCCGGCACATGCAACTCGGTTTTCCTGGTTAAATCAGTCAACGGCGCGCGCACCGACGTTGCCGACATCACGTCCTATACCTACCGGACGGCCGATGATGCTTCTTGCGTAAGCGCACCCCTGACCTGTCCCTACCGCAAGGGGCAGCTCTGGAAAATGACCAATGCCTTGGGCCAGGTATTCGAAACCTTGTCCTACAACATGTACGGCAAACCGACGTCGATCAAAGACTTCAATGGCGTGATCACCGATTTCGAGTACACGGTGCGAGGCTGGATGACCGCGCGGAAAGTGCGTGGCGCCGATGGTGCCGTCGAGACCGACGACCAGATGACCCGTATCGAATACTGGCCGACCGGTCAGGTCAAGAAAGTCATTCAGTCCGATGGCGCATTCACGACCTATGCCTACGACGGCGCCTATCGCTTGACCGGCATCAGCGACAACGCCGGCAATAGCATCACATATACGCTGAATGGTGCAGGCGACCGCACCAGGGAAGACACCAAAGATGTGGGTGGCGCGCTGCAGCGCACGCTGTCGCGTACCTACAACACGCTCGGCCAGCTGCAGACGGTCACCGATGCCTATACCCGCAACACCGGCTTCACCTACGATGCCAACAGCAATCTCGATACCATCACCGACCCGCTGAGCCGCATCGCCGACAATAACTACGATCCGTTGGACCGGCTCAGCCGTACGCTGCAGGACATGAACGGCATCGCGGCGGAGACCAGGTTCACGTACGACGTGCTCGACAACCTGACCCAGGTGAAAGACCCGAAGCTGCTGAATACCAATTACACCTACAACGGTTTCAGCGATCTCACCCAGCTCAGCAGCCCGGATACCGGCACCACCAGCTACACTTACGACAGCGCAGGCAACCGCGCCAGCCAGACCGACGCGCGCAGCAAGGTGACCAACTACGCCTACGATGCCTTGGATCGGC
>JANOXT010000062.1:0-1832 GCA_031418555.1 Lysobacterales bacterium
TTGCGCTGGTGCCGCTGCTGGATCTGGTGTCCGATATCCACATCCCCGGCCGGGGCAGTGCGCGCCGCGCGCTGATGCAGGTCGGAGGCGCGGGAATCGAGTCGCTGGTGGAACGCTGACCCGCCGCAAAGCGCCCGCATCGAACTGCTAGGCTTAGCGCCCCCGGCCTCTTCCCCCGGCCCACTTCTGGATGATCATGGCCATACGAGAAGACAAGCCCCTGACCGTGCCCGCACTGGCCGATGCCAAACGCGACGGCCGTAAACTTGCGATGCTGACCGCCTACGATGCGGTGTTCGCGCGCGTATTGGACCGTCATGGCGTCGATCTGATCCTGGTCGGAGATTCGCTGGGCATGGTGGTCAAAGGGCAGTCATCCACGCTGCCGGTCACGGTCGCCGACATCGCGTATCACACCGCTGCCGTCGCCAGCCATCTTCGGCGCGCGCTGCTGATCGCCGACCTGCCGTTCCAGGCCGATGCCACGCCGCAGCGCGCGCTCGACGCCGCCACGCGGCTGCTGCAGGCCGGTGCGCAGATGGTGAAGCTCGAAGGCGCCGGGCCGCACAAGCTCGATGTCATCCGCTTTCTGGTCGAACGCGAGATTCCGGTCTCCGCGCATCTGGGTCTCACCCCGCAATCGGTGCTGCGTTTCGGCGGCTTCAAAATCCAGGGCCGCGAGGAGGGCGCCGCTGCGAAGCTGCGCGACGATGCGCGCGCAGTGGAAGAGGCGGGCGCCTCGCTGCTGGTGCTGGAATGCGTACCGACCGCACTGGCCCAGTCGATTACCGCGGCTGTCGGCATCCCCACCATCGGCATCGGCGCGGGCCCGCACTGCGACGGTCAGGTGTTGGTGCTGCACGACATGCTGGGTCTGGATGGCGGCCACCGCCGGCCGAAATTCGTCAAGGATTTTCTTGCCGACGGCGGTTCGATCGCCGGCGCGGTGCAGGCCTACTGCGCTGCGGTCCGCGACGGCTCCTTCCCCGATGCCGAACACGCGTATCAATAATCATGCGGCCCGAGACATGATCGAAACCATCACCGAACTCGGCCAACTGCGCGAACGGATTCTCGGTTGGCGTCGCGAAGGCCTGCGTATCGGCTTCGTGCCGACCATGGGCAATCTGCACGCCGGACATTATTCGCTGCTCGCGCTGGCGCGTCAGCACGCCGAGCGGATCATCTCCAGCGTGTTCGTGAACCCGACCCAGTTCGGGCCCAGCGAGGATTTCACCCGCTATCCGCGCACGCCGGAGGCCGATACCAGCGGGCTGGAAGCCGCCGGCTGCGATGCGCTGTGGCTGCCGACGGTTGAATCGATGTACCCCTTCGGCGTGGATCTGGCCGTGCGCATGCGCGTGCCGGGCGTGGCCGACGTGCTGGAAGGCGCCCACCGTCCCGGGCATTTCGACGGCGTCTGCACCGTGGTCGCGCGGCTGTTCAATCAGGTGCAGCCGGATGTGGCCGCATTCGGCAAGAAGGATTTCCAGCAGCTCGCGGTCATCCAGCAGATGGTCACCGATCTGGCCTATCCGCTGACGCTGCTGCGCGGCGAGATCGTGCGCGAAAGCGACGGTCTGGCGATGAGTTCGCGCAATCAGTATCTGTCGCCGCAAGACCGGGTGGTTTCTGCGGAAATCCATCGCACGCTGCTGGACATGCGCGCCCAGCTGCGTGCGGGCGTGTCGCGCGTTTCGGTCGAGACCGGCGCCGCGCTGCGCCTGGAAGAGGCCGGGTTTTCGGTGGATTACGCTGCAATCCGCACGCCGGATCTGGCCGAGCCCGATATCGAACCGGCCCGCTACGCCGTGCCCGGCCCGCGCGTCGCG
>JANOXT010000063.1:0-2830 GCA_031418555.1 Lysobacterales bacterium
GGACCGCACGATCCGCTACACCGCGAACGATCAGGCCTACGAAATCGCCAAAGGCACGCCGGCAGCACCAAACCGCATGGCGCGGTTCTGGTACGACCCATCGGGCAATCGCTACAAGCGGGAAGACTCGGGGCTGGGCATCGTCGGTACCCGAAGAACGCTGTACATCGGCAACATCGAGATCGTCAGCGAAAACGGCACGACGACGTACAAGCGTTACATCGGTGGAGCGCTGGTACAGAACGTGGTGAACGGCATCGCTGCCAATCGCTATCTGTTCACCGATCACATCGGCAGCGTGGTCGCCGCGACCAATGAAACCGGCGTAGTGCTCGAAGGCGGCGGCTTCAACGCCTTCGGTGAGCGCCGGACCAACGGCAGCGCGACCGGCATCACCACGACCGGGCTCGCCAGCACCACGCGGGGGTTCACCGGTCACGAGATGCTGGACGACGGTCTGGACGTGATCCACATGAACGGGCGCATCTACGACCCGACGCTGGGGAGGTTCAGTTGAATCTCTGCCTGGCTTCCGAACACTGATGGACGAGAATTGCTTGGGCGAATTCTCGAGTTGGCGATATCATCCGACCATGACCGACATCCTGCTGTCCACGCTCAACGCGCGCTATTCGCACGCCTCGCTCGGCCTGCGCTATCTGCGTGCGAATCTGGGCGAGTTGCACAGCCGCTCGGAGATCGTGGAATTCGTGATCGGGCAGAAGACCGAGGAGATCGTAGAGAAGATCCTCGCCCGTCGCCCGCGCATTCTCGGGCTGGGCGTCTATATCTGGAACGTAGAGGAAAGCACGCGGCTGGTGGCGCAGCTGAAGGCGGTCGCGCCCGAGATCATCATCGTGCTGGGCGGCCCCGAAGTGAGCTACGAGGTGGGCGAACAGCGGATCTGCGCGCTCGCCGATTACGTCATCACCGGGTGGGGCGATGTGACTTTTGCGTGGCTGGTCGAACAATTGCTGCGCGGCGAATCGCTGCCGGGGCGGATCATTCCCGGTGTGCAGGCTGAGCTGAAGGATCTGGTGCTCCCATACTCGGAATACACCGATGAGGACGTACGCCAGCGGCATCTGTACGTGGAAGCATCGCGCGGCTGTCCTTTCAAGTGCGAGTTCTGTCTGTCTGCACTGGACAAGACCGCTTGGCCATTCGAGCTGGAGCGTTTTCTAGACGCATTGGAAGCGCTGTACGTACGCGGCGTGCGTCAGTTCAAATTTGTCGACCGCACCTTCAATCTCAAGGTCGACACCTCGCTTGCGATCCTCGACTTCTTTCTTCGCAAGATCGACGCTGCCGCAGACGATCCGCCCTTCGTGCATTTCGAACTGATTCCGGATCATCTGCCCGACCGGCTCAAAGAGGCCATCGTGCAATTTCCGCAGGGTACGCTGCAGTTCGAGATCGGCATCCAGACGTTCGATCCGGAGGTGCAGACCCGCATCTCGCGTCGTCAGAACGACGAGAAAGCGACTGCGAACCTGCGCTGGCTGCGCGAGCATTCGAAGGCGCATCTGCATGTGGACCTGATCGCCGGTCTGCCTGGAGAAAGCGTGGACAGCTTCGCGCGGGGATTCGACAGGCTGGTGGCGCTGGCGCCGCACGAGATCCAGTTCGGCATTCTCAAGCGCCTGCGCGGTGCGCCGATTGCGCGTCATGTGCAGGCGCACGATCTGCGCTTCAATCCCGATCCGCCGTACAACATCCTCAGTACCGATATCATCGATTTCGCGACGATGCAGCGGCTTTCGCGGTTCTCCCGCTATTGGGACATGGTCGCGAATTCCGGGCGTCTGCCGCGCGGGTTGCTGCTGTTGCTCGGCGATGCCCCGTTCCGACGTTTTCTGGCCTTCAGCGATTGGCTGTATGCCCAAATAGGGCAGACTCACGCGATTGCGCACGAACGGCTGGTGCATGCGTTGCATGCCTTTCTGATCGCCGATGGCGGCATCGAGGCCGAGACCGCGAACCGTGCATTGATCGACGATTATCGCAGCCACGGTGGGCGCTCGCGCCTGGCGTTCGAGGATCAGGATACGGTGCGGCCGGTGCCGGTTCCGCGCAAGAAGAGCACAACGCCGCCACGTCAGGCGCGGCATCTGGCGGGTTGAGCGTGGATGTATACGCTTGTCGATGCAGTCTGAGCTGATCACAAGGGGCGCGAATCAGCAGCACGTTGTCGATATCGATCCGCTCAATTGGCTTTATAGCCCATCGTCAGGCCGCTTGGGCTGGCGTTGAATTTGAGATGCATCAACGCCTTCTTCGACGATGCGTTGCGGAACAATGCGACCGTGCCCGCCGGCATCTTCAGTTTCATCGATGCCGCTGGAGCGATGGTGGCGACAGAACGCTCGCTGCCGTTTTCACGCAGCAGAATTTCCACGGATACATCGCCATCGTTGCGGGCTGCGACCACAAGCTCCCTGCGCTGTTCGCCGGCGAAGACGAAGGTCTGACCGGCCTCGATCGAGGTACTGCTGGTGGTACCGGCGAGCAAGGACAACGGGCTGAACATGAGTATGGCCAGCAACAGCGCTGCGAGACCGGCGGTCAGGAAGGCAACGGGCTTGGTCATGACGATCTCCAGGGAGGTGTTTGGATGCGGGTATGTTCGGGAGCTGCCGGCTCGCACACCCGGCATACTTGTCTACGGCGAGGTGCGATACGTGGATGCAAGGCCTGCCATCCGTCATAGTCTCCTCGGCCGAGACCCTTCCCCCGGACGATACCCCCCATGACTGCCATCGAATCTCCCGACCGCTCCCAACCTCTCGTCATCGCAATTTCTTCCCGGGCGCTGTTCGACCTGGAAGAA
>JANOXT010000064.1:0-11792 GCA_031418555.1 Lysobacterales bacterium
TTGCTGCGATAGTCGCCCAATGCACGGAAATGCACCGAGCCCAGCAGGTGCAGCACATTCAGTTGCTCCATCGCGTATTGGATCGGCGAGAGCATCGCGAGCCACTGCTGTTGACTGTGGCCGTTCTGCTGCGCCGGCGCGTCCTGCCAGCCGGCGCCGGTCAGCGCCGGTACGTAGGTCATCAGTGGTTTCTGCGGAAAATTCACCGCTGCATGCTGCGCGGTGGCGGTGAACACGATCATCGTCAGCGCATCGACCAATTGCGCACGGCTGCTGATCGGCGTGAAGCCTTTGATTTTGCCGTCGGCGATCAGCGCTGCGCACCAGTCGGCCAATTCGCCGTCGCCGGTCACGGCCGCCTCATCCGCGTAATACACGCCGATATAGTCCTCTATCCACTGTTTGATCGCTGCCCACACCAGCAGCGCATCGTCTCGATATGGATACTCGGGCAGCCACACCGGGTTGTTGACGCGCCGTGCGGCGAGGTCGGCCGGCAGCATGTTCGCGTAGAAATCAAAGCCCAGCCGGTCGGTGCCTGCGGCCTGCTGCGATCGACTGATCGGCGCACCGAAGAAATGGTCGATGGGGCTTCCGGGCGAGATCAGCGAATGCGCAGCCGCGTTGTTGATGAACAGGGTGCCGAGGCAGTGCGGCACCAGCAAAATATTGACCGGATGCGCGTCGGCCAGACAGCGATGCGTTGCGACCGCGAACGCTTCCAGCATCAGATGGGTGCGCGCCAGATGCACGAACAGCTCGTGATAGTTGCATTCGGCCACCTGCACCACGGTCTTCGCCATCAGCCAGCCCCAGCCCAAGGCGCTGCCCTGCGCCGCGGGGAAGAACAGCGGATGTTTCGACGGATCCTGCCCGCACTGGATCGCCACGGGCACGATGCGCGTACCGCCTTTGGCGATCGCGAACAGCGCGATGGGCGCGAACACATGCTTGGTCAGCCCGTTGGTCTGGCCGGGCACTGCGGCGAGATAGTCGAGTTCCCGATAATCGAGCAGATACACGCGGTGTTCGGCCAGCGCGGCGGCCAGATCGTCGTCGGCGCCCGTCACCGCGCGGTACTGCGCATCGCTCAGCGGCAGCGTGGCGGGCAGTGCGTCGATGCCGCGGATCAGCATCGGATTCGGGCCCGCGACGCGGTAGCGGGCGAAGCTGACGTCGTCCATGAAGTCCCGCGCGATCGCCGGCAGCGGAATAGTCTTGAACAGCGCCTCATAATCGGCCAGCGTCTGGCCCTGCGCCGTATCCTGCTCGAATTCCAGCGTCAGCGACTTGAATTCAGCAAGCATCTCTTCGAACGAATCCGCGTGCTGCACGGCGATATGTTTTGCAGCGAATACAATTTCCTGCGCCACACTGGTTTGCGCTTCGTCGGGGTGGCTGGCTTTCATTGTCTGCGTTGCAGCCAGTCGCGTCCGCACTTCAGCCAGACGCTGCTGCACGGCGGCATCCTCAACCAGCCCCTTGCTGCGATTGCTTTCCAGCTTCACGACCAGGAAATTTTCGGCAAGCTTCAGCCCGGTCTCGGCCACCAGCAGCAGCCATGGCAGACTCGGCTCATCGGTAGACGGCACCGAGGCGGCCATCGGCACACCTTTCACGTTCTCCATCTGATCGGTCCACACATAGCGCGTTTGGCTTTCCTGCAGCTGTTTCAGCCGCTGTCGCCGGCCGGCGGCGGAATCGTTCTGCGGCAGCGACGGATGCAAACGGGGGAACAGGCGCGAAGAGATCGACATATGCATTCCTTGGCATGAGTGATTGGATGAGCGGGTCACGGCAGGCGTGACGATGCGAGCATAAACCGAATTGCAGCGCGTGACTCCGGTTAGCATGTGCCTGTCTTCGCGTATCGCAAGCAGCGTGCGCTGATCCGAACCAAGAGGCCAGCATGCCGAACCCGCTCTACGACCGACTGTTCGCGCCGCTCGCCGGCATGCCTGAGCCTTTGCTCACGATGCTTGACGGGTCTGCGCTCACCGGCATCGAATTCCTGGCGATGGTCCATCGCGCGGCCGGTGCCCTGCGTGCACGTGGCATATGTGCCGGTGATCGGGTCGCCGTGCAGGCCGCGAAGACCCCGCAAGCCTTGGCCGTGTATGGCGCGACGGTGGCGGTGGGCGCTGTGTTCCTGCCGCTCAATACTGCCTACACCGCAGCGGAAGTGGATTACTTCGTCGGCGATGCCGCGCCGACGCTGCTGCTGGTCGATCCGGCGCGCGCAGAAACGCTTGCGCCCATCGCCGCCGCGCATGGCGCGAAGCTGTCGACGCTGGATGCGAATGGACACGGGACGTTCCGCGATTTGTGCGATGCGCAGTCGGGTCTGTTCGATGTCGAAGATCGCGACAATGACGATATTGCCGCTTTGCTTTATACCTCAGGCACCACCGGGCGCTCGAAGGGCGCGATGCTCACGCACGCCAACCTGCTGTAGAACGCCGAAGAGCTGGCGCGCGAATGGCGATTCACATCGGCGGATGTGCTGCTGCATGCGCTGCCGATCTTTCACATTCACGGGCTGTTTGTGGCAACCAATGTGGCCCTGCTCAGCGGCGCCTCGATGCTGTTTCTGCCGGGTTTCGATCTTGGCGCGATCCTGCGCCTGCTGCCGCGCGCGACGGTGCTGATGGGCGTGCCCACGTTTTATACGCGTCTGCTGGATGCGCCGGGGTTTGATCGCGCACTGTGCGAACGCATGCGCTTGTTCGTGTCGGGCTCTGCGCCGCTGCTCGCGGACACCCACAGTGCGTTCGAGGCCCGCACCGGGCATCGCATCCTCGAACGCTACGGCATGACCGAAACCAATATGAACACCTCGAACCCCTACGACGGCGAGCGCCGCGCCGGCACCGTCGGCCAGCCGCTGCCGGGCGTCGACGTGATCGTTACCCACCCCGACACCGGCGCGCCTTTGCCCACAGGCGAAACCGGCGCGGTCGAAGTGCGCGGCCCCAACGTATTCAAAGGCTATTGGCGTTTGCACGATAAAACATCGGAAGACTTCCGCAGCAGCGGTTTTTTTATCACCGGCGATCTTGGCTGTTTCAGCGATGACGGTTATTTGACACTGGTCGGTCGTCAGAAAGACCTCATCATCACCGGCGGCTTCAACGTCTACCCGAAGGAAATCGAGCTGTTGCTTGATGCACAACCCGGGGTACTTGAATCCGCAGTGATCGGCGTCGCCCATCCCGACTTCGGCGAAGCAGTGATCGCGGTGCTGGTGGCGCTGCCGGATGCAACGCTTGATCTCGTCGGGATCGATAATGCGCTGCGCAAACATCTTGCGCGATACAAGCAGCCGAAAGTATTGGAGATTGTTTCCGAACTGCCGCGCAATACGATGGGCAAGGTGCAGAAGAACCTGCTGCGTGATCGCTTCGGTACAAGGTTCAAGGCGGAAATACCGAAGAATGCGTAGGGTGGGCCTTGGCCCACCATGACGGCGTAACCAATGGCTTCGTACGTTGATGCATCGTTTCGATCGTTACGATTTTGACTTGGCAGCGATGGTGGGCCAAGGCCCACCCTACGGATCACATGCTCAATCGCGCAGCCAGCGCAGCATCCGCGGGTATTGGGTTGGGCCGCAGTCGGACGTGAATCCGACCGCCGCCGTCATCCCGCTCTCGCACAGCCCGCGCAGACCCGGATATACGCCGAAGCTGTACATCTGCAGCAGGTCGCGCGACTTGCCGTGATAACCGCCGTCGTGGATCAGCACCTCCATGGGCAGCGCAAGCTCGACCGCCGCTGCATACGCCCACGCCATCGCTTCCAGCTCGCCGGCGAATGCGACCTCGGCGTGATTTGGCGCGTCGTCGTGAGCTTCACTGCGCAGCGCAGCGGGCAGCACCGCCAGATGCCCGGCGTCGTGCAGCAGATCGCCGGGCCACAGTAGTGTGTCGGGATCCACTACCAGCCCGCCGGCGCGCAGCGCGATGCCGGGCAGGAACGTATCTGCAGCCAGCGTCTCCTCCGCGATAGGCAGACCGATGCGGGTGAGGAAAACGAAAATGGCGGGGTAATGTTCGGCGTGGTGCATCCCGCAACCCTAACGGAACCGCGTCCGTTTGCGTAGGGTGGCGGTGAGCGCAGCGAACCCCACCATCGGAGTTTCGTGAATGCCGTCCTTCGTGCCGATGAATCAACTTCCCGTTCTGCAGCAGGGAGCACCTTGCGCTGGGCGGGTAGGCGCAGGCGACGGGCGTGGGGGTAGAATGCGGATGACCCAGAACTGGAGCCTGCCCAATGTCCGCTGTCTTTAAACAGGAAGCGCACAAACTGATCGACAGCCTGCCAGAGACGGCGGGTTGGAATGAGTTGATCTATGAAGCCGCACTGCATCGCGCGATCGACCGTGGCTTGGCCCAGGCGGACGCCGGGCAGCTGATCCCGGCTGAAACGCTGCTCAAAGAGTTCATGCTGCCCGAATGAATGTGTTCTAGACGCTGGATGCGAAACTTCGGCTACGCGAAATCGAGGCGTATATTGCGAAAGACTCGCCCAAGGCGGCACGTGACACAGCGATCCGGTTGATCCGTCGTTCGCGCGAACTGGAACAGCCGCCGTTGTTGGGCAAGCGATTGCCGCAGTATGCCGACGCAGATATTCGCGAGTTGCTTGAGCGGCCCTATCGATTGATCTATCGCATTCAGACCGGGCGTGTCGAAATACTCACCGTGATGCACTACCGGCAGCTGATGCCGAGCGACCTGGATGGGCTCCGCAAAAGCTGATCTGCAGCCCACCGCATGGAGTCGCATGGCGGATCAATCGATCGCTTCCCGGGGCGTCTGCGCCCGTCTCCCATCGCATCCGAAAGAGCCCGTGAACGAGTGACCTGTATTGCGTGGCTAGAACCGTGGGTGTCCTGATTTCACGATATGCATCCATGCGCGAGTTGTATGCGAAATCGATATCTGATGCGGCAACGCAGTGAAGTGGGCTGGGTCGTCGACCCCGCGCTTTGGATTTTCAAGATGCTCCGTTAATGATCCAGCCTGCGAGTTCAATTCAACCATGCCTTTTCTCGCTCCCATCGATGTGCATGCTCACTGATAAATTTTGTTACGTCATTTGATTTACACATTCCCTGCAGTACTGAGCAAGCGTATACGAAATCTTCCAGCATCATGCTGCGAGGGGTGACTTCACCGTTCCTCATTTCAACAACCCATCCCGCAGAGTTACTCAGTCTACACACATTTTTGGTGCATTTTGTTGCGTATAGCATTGCATAAAAAGACTGCATGAATGAATGATATTTATGTAGTTCAGGTCTTCTCCCGGTAAAAGATTTATCGCCAGTGCATTCAATAGCAAGCGATTTTCTTTTATTATCATCCATCTCTGACAGAATTTTCTGGCAAGCGTGCGTCACTCCAGCAGCGTTGTTCGTCAGGCGGGCTATGCGGCTTTCCGCATTTTGGAGCGGGTCGATAAAATCATCACTTACCTGCAAACCTCTTACTTTGGCGAGTTGATCAGCTGATTCTAGAAATTTAGATTGACTCATAAGTACGTAAGCATAGTCCATTCGGAATATGGCAGCGCGCCTTGTGTCGGAGGTTTGATCAATCACGTTGATCGCAATAGTCAACGAGTTGCGTGCCTGTTCCAGCTCGCCGCAACGATAATGCACCCATGATTACGCATGTCTTGCTCGCGCTACTAGCACCGGTGCTCGTGATCGTTGCGCCATATTCAAAATATTGTTCGCATATTCTTTCAATTGACATGCGTCACTCACCGGGACAGAAAAAGTTATTCGCTGCAATCCGATACGAATCAAGTCGCCATAATTACTGTTTTTTTCATAATATTTTTCAGCTTCTGTTAGCGCGTAATTTGCTGAATTAAGTTGTAAAATATTAGGCTTGCGGCGAAAAATTTCATGGTGATTCGATGCTAGCATTTCATTTATCTTCACCTTGAAAGCATCGTTTGAATTTTTTTTTGCCCGCATTAACAGATCATTAGATTCGGCGAATTTCTCCTCCCAGGATAAATGCATTGCTTTTAGATATATAACGACATAAGGTGAGATTCGCTTATCATCCAATGTCTTCAATAGGTTGACTGCACGTTTTATTTCGTTTGTTTGAAAATAGCTTTCATATAACTTGATTGCATCTTCATCGTCCATTGTAGACTTGTTGACTATATTCTCAATATCGACATATCTGCCTTCTATTTCTGCCAAGGAAATAGATGCATAAGAGCGTTGCTTGATGCTGGCCGAATCCGATCCAACAATGCTGTAGTAGATTATTCGTGATTTTCCTATCTCCCCGGATGTGGATAAATTCTTAGCGTAATCCAGGCTGATTTGCGGTTGTTCGGGGGCGTTGCGTAGTGCTGCCTCATAAAGCGCGCTTGCATCGGCAAGCAGCCCAGCAGCCTCCTTTTTCTTGGCATCCGCATAAAATTCAAACGCTCGTGAGCGTTTGAATTCAGCGTTATTGGAGTCACCTTCAATTGTAGAGTCGAGAGCGGTTGTGAGAGCGTGGCGAATAGCAACGTATACGCTTCCCGGGTCGCCTGCGCCAGATGTCTTTTCTATTCGACCATGTTGACGCATGCATAGAACGAATGGGATCCGCTGAAGCGGATTGCGTGCGAACTGTGACGTGTCTAACGACGCCTGAAAAATAGTCAGCGTGTCGTTTTTTCCGGCACTTAAGCTGCAATCAACTCCTTTCGCTGGCGGACTTCCAATCAAGTTGAACATCATGGCTTCCATGTCCCTGGCAACACCGGTTTTCTCATTCTCAAGTATGGTGAATGCTATCGCGGGCTTTTTAGGGGGAAGGTATGTTTTCTCACGTAAAGCCATGAGCAAACCCAGCACAGCCAGAGTTGCGACCACCAGCCACAAACCGAGTCTGGTCTGGCTAGTCGTCGCATTGCCCAGATACCATGCCCTGACCGCTGCAGGGCTTTTTGCACCTTTCACAGCAACCGTTTCCGGTTGAAGTTCGATAGATGAAGGTAGCCGTTCGCAGACTTGGGCGTCGAATACGTAGCCACGTTTTGGAGCCGTGCGGACCGCATCACAATAGGGCTCACCTAATTCACGCCGCAACTGGCTGATAGCCTGCGTTAACGCGGCATCGGTTACGACCTGGTTAGGCCAGACTTCAGCGTAGAGCTCTTTGCGTGTTACCAGATGCCCCGATTGCTCTAGCAAGCATTGCAGTATCTGCATCGACTTTGGACTGAGTTTGATCTCGCGACCGTCGATCACAACTGCGCCAGCGAACCGCTCAAGCCTCAGCATAGAGCCTCATCCTGCCATAGGAGTACCGAGCTAAGGCTCCCAAATTCCGTAGTGAAGAATTTCGAGCAACGAGGTGGATAAGACTTCGTTTGATCGCATGACTCCAAGCCTTCTTCTGCACGATGTGAAACTAGATCACCATACAGGGGGAAAGCGCCCCTAAGCAATGCACCGTCTGTTCGGACCACATTGATCGCCCCGTACTGATTGTGAAAACTGATTGTTCTGATCCGTGGCGACTTACAGCTTCCCACCGTCACCGCTCTCGGCACGCATTGCACTGTTTGTGATGGCTCCCGCCGGTACAAATGAGACCTCCGCTCGGTACTGACCCTGAGTGGCTGAGGATGAGTCTGGCACTTACGTCCACCGAACGTCTACAGCTTGTTCCATCGCTCCCGCGTGCTATCGATGATGGCGCGGAAAAATTGTTGCTGCAACCGAACAGTCGAAGGGTTAACTATCCCTCGCAGCGCAGTGCCCAATCATCCTAAGCAATGACGGACCACTGTCACAACCAGTAGGGCAACGAAGGCTATGCGCCGTCCTCGGCAGGTTGCCACTCGACCCTCGCTGCAACATCTCTGCCTGCAGATGAAGGACAGATCTCTTGGAGAAAATGTGATTTAAGTCTCGCAATGAGTGACTTCAGAGACGTTCTTGAAGCCGTCCTGATATTTCCTGATGTTTTCTTTTACATGCTGACTGGCTGCAAATCACTGAAGCTGAATACAGTCGCTCGAAGGCACTGCGAAGGCGGAGACGTTAGGCCGAAAGGCAAGTGGCGGATTTAACACCACAGCAGCTCTGCTCTGAATGGATGACAGTATTCCAAGCACCGCAACCATGTCGCCATTCAAACCGGGACCGAGGCCTTTCGATGTTGATTGGAATCCAATGTTTCAATGATATTTCAGACTCGTGGAGAAATCATTTATGGTTACGAAAAAGATAGTTCTTCTTTTGATCTTTTCTGCCCTATCCCAAATTTTTCTTGTTCTCGATGCTTGTGCGCAGACATTGACGACGCGTGCAGACCGTGCCGTGTATTCTAATTTCACCGTATGGGGCAAGACTATCGATGCCTCGGGTAATGAGACGTCAGGTTGGAAAGAGTACGGACACGTAAAATATGATATCGAAGTGTCTGAGCCCGTCCCGGGGAAGTTGCATTACAGGCAATTGCGACGGAATCCTGCGGCTACTGCAGCAAATACAACTATTGAGATTATTGAATCGCGGTCAGGCTGCAGTTCTGAAAACCAAAGCACTCGGCTAAGATGCTATTACACTGTAAAAGTGACTGTTGACCTTCCGGAGAAGGGCATTAAACAAACGGCTAGCTATAAAGGTGGCGCGACAGCAGGTGCAAAGGCTAATTTCCCTATCGGTTCAGAACTTAAGCTTGAAGGGTCTGGTGAAACCGCAAGTTCAACGGAACGAAGCATCACGCCAAAACTATCATTTGAACGAGATTTCGAGTTTGTGGTGCAGCTTCGCAATTCCTGTACAACTAATCCCGGTTACTCGGTTTACTACCAAGGTCAGGGCAGCACGCCAGCTTTTGTCCCCTCGCAATGCACGACGCCTGTAGCGCAGGGAACTAAGCACTGTGGAGGTGGCACTATTAATCGAATGGCAAATGGTGTTGTTGATGGTGATTGGGTTTACGAGTCAGCGAGCCCTTCAACTGGGGTATCACTTCAGCACCGCACCTACAGGCTCTATCGTAATGGTGGGCCTACCAACATCACCGTTACCAATGAATGCCATATTGGACTGAGCAGCCGTCATGTCTTCGAGCAATACGACTGGTACTGGGGCAACAAACGCAAAAATATCACATATACTCGCGACCAAGTAGGGCAAGGCTGTGGTTACACAGCCGACCTTTTTGCTTGGGATGAAATGACACGCGACTACACGAGATTCATCAAGAGAGATCTTTTCGGTGGCGGTGGCTGTGTGGATAGCTCGCGTCCCGACAAAGTAATCACAGCGCCCAGCTATAGCAAAGATTATTGACATACTTTGCTTACACAGCTGTGGATTGATAATGGTCAATTTCTAGCGGTACAGACAAGGTCATTGACCCAGGGGGTTCGAGTTTTGGCCCGTGTTGGGTCGATGACCCATCCCCAGCCTTGCGGCGGTGTTGAAAATAGAGTTGCTACCCAAGATAAAAGCCGACGATGTCGGCTTTTATCTATAAATGTCGGTATCCCCCAAAACTCGATGCACCAAGGCACACCCTATGGCAGCCTCGCCAACTCGAAGGCCCCACGGCCGCTGGTTGCAGTGATCAGCGCCAACACCCGCGTCGCTTCCGCATCCACCATCTCCCACTCAAACCGCCAGGTCCAGTTGTGGTCGCCCACAGTGCCCGGCGTATTCATCCGATGCTCAAGCCCTAACCCCAACACATCCTGCAGCTGGCACACCGCCATGTTGGCGATGGAGTTGCAGCAGGCGCGGATCATCGCCCAGTGAGCGTCGTTGTGGTGTGCGGGCAGGTAGCTGCCGGCGTAGGCGCGTTCGTGTTCAGTGGCGGTGTGCCACCAGCCGCGGACGGTGTGGTTGTCGTGGGTGCCGGTGTAGGCGACGAAGTTGCGGCCCCAGTTGTGCGGTAAAAACAGGTCGGTGGCGTCGCCGCCGAAGCCGAACTGCAAAATCTTCATGCCGGGGAAACCGCAGTCATCGCGCAGTGCGATGACGTCGGGTGTGATCAGACCCAGGTCTTCGGCGATGATCGGCAGCGGGCCGAGCACGCGTTCGATCGCGTCGAACAGCGCTTTGCCGGGCCCGGGTTTCCATTCGCCTTCTTCGGCGGTGGGGCAGCTGGCGGGAATGTCGTAATAGCCGGCGAAGCCGCGGAAGTGGTCGATGCGGAACACGTCGGCCTGGCTCAAGGCGCGGCGCAGGCGCGCGGTCCACCAGGCGAAATCTTCTTTCGCCATCAGGTCCCAGCGATACAGCGGGTTGCCCCAGCGCTGGCCGGTGGGCGCCATCGCGTCGGGCGGGCAGCCGGCGACCGAGGTGGGCTGATGCGCGTCGTCCAGCATGTACAGATCGGGGCGCGACCAGCAGTCGGCGCTGTGGTGGGCGATGAAGATCGGCAGATCGCCCATGATCGCGACGCCGCGATCGTTGGCGTACTGCTTCAGCGCCTGCGACTGGGTATCGAAACACCATTGCACGAACGACCAGAAGCCGATTTCGTCCGCATGTTCTTTGCGTGCGGCGGTCAGTGCAGCGGCATCGCGCGCACATAGCGGCGCGGCCCATTGCCACCAGGGTGCGCCGCGGTGCGCGGTTTCCAGCGCCATGAACAGGGTGTAGTCGTCCAGCCAATCGGTCTGCTGTACGGCCCACGCTGCGAATGCGGCGCGTTCGCCGTCATCCCGTTTGGCGATGAAACCGGCGTATGCGCTGCGCAGTTGCGCATGGCGCCAGCCGATGATGTGGCCGAAGTCGACGCGATGTGGATCGAAGGCTTCATCGGGCAGCGTGGGAGCCGTCAGCCAGCCGGCCGCGATCAGCGGCTCCAGTGCGACCATCAGCGGGCTGCCGGCGAATGCCGACACGCTCTGGTACGGCGAATTGCCCGGACCGATCGGATTGGTGGGCAGCCATTGCCAGACCCGCTGTCCCGCCGACTGCAGCCAGTCGACGAAGCGATAGGCATCGGGCCCGAAATCGCCGATGCCGTGCGGGCCGGGCAGCGAGGTGACGTGCAGCAGGACGCCTGCCGAGCGCTGCTCGAGATCGATCATGGACGGTCTGTCTCCTGGGGTTGCGTATCGCGGCGCAGCAGCAGCAGCGTGCGAAACGGTACTTCAAAAGCGGGCTCGCCGCCCTGTGCGAATGGAATGGGCATATGCGCAAGCGTGCCGCTGCTGTCCACCGCCAGCCGCCACGGGCCGTTGGGCAGACGGAAGCGTGCGGGCTGCGCGCCGGGGTTGAACACGATGCACCAGCGCGGCGGCGACGCGGTATTGGCGGCGAGCTGGCAGGCGAAGGCGTGCGCGTGCGCATCGTGCCAATCGTCGACCTGCATGGCTTCGCCGTCGGGCCGCAGCCAGTGCAGCGCGGGTTCGTTCGCATCGGGTGTGGTTGCGAACCAGCGCGGGTGACGCAGCAGCGGGTCTTCGCGACGCAGTGCGATCAGCGATGCGACAAAATCGATATCGTCATCGCCGACGGATTGCCAATCCAGCCAGCCGATGGGATTGTCCTGACAATAGGCGTTGTTGTTGCCGCGATGGCTGTTGCCGAACTCATCGCCAGCGCAGAGCATCGGTGTGCCCTGTGCAAGTAATGTTGTCGCAAGCAGCGCGCGGCGCACGCGACGACGGATGTCGATCACCAGCGGATGATCGCTGGGGCCCTCAATGCCGAAATTCGCGCAGACTTCGTGTGAATGCCCGTCGCGGCCGTGTTCGCCGTTGGCGAGATTGTGTTTATCGCGATAGGTGACGACATCGCTCAG